>DASVFC010000381.1:0-11689 GCA_036380235.1 Vicinamibacterales bacterium | reverse complement strand
CTGGGCGATCCATCCGGCGCACATCAGGAACCCGATTGACCTGGTGTTGGCGAACATCAATCGCAATACGCTCGGTACGCGCGCGTCGGCGTATTGGGGGCTCCTCGATCCGTCGTTCCTGTTCTTCTCGAGCGCTGAAGGGCGGGGGCCGCTCCACTGGGCGACCGCGCCGCTGATTATCCTCGGTCTATATCGCTGCGCCACCAGGCGTTCGCCTGCCTCCATCCTGGTGCTCACCGCGACGTTCGTGGCGCCGATTGCGGGCGCAGGTTTTGGACAGCCTCACTACGTGGTCAATGCGCTGGCTCTGTTGCCGTTGCTCGCGCTTCTCGCCGGATTTGGCGTCGACTTTATCCGGCAGCTGATCAGCGGCCCTCCGCCCCAGACCGACGAAGAACATTGAAGGTGCGGCTACCGTCGATTGACGTCACCGCCGCCACTGGCTGCCATGCTACAGATGCGCTGCACTCGGCGGCGCCCGCAGCACAGAGAAACAACGATCCGGGCGGGCTGTCGCTGGGCGGAGCCGCAACATACGCCGCGCGCGCGATCATCTCGATGCGTCCGTCGCTGATCGCGTAGAACCGCCAGATGCGGTGCACCCAATCAATATGCGAACTGATGTAGATCGGGCCCGATGTGCCTTGCGCCTGATCCATTGCGGCGCGGACACCTTCGCGCGCGCTGCCGGCGAACCATGATGCAGATGCCAGGCGATATGGGCCCATGTAATTGGCGTAAAGGTACGCGAACTGGATCGGCACGGTTATGAGGAGGAGCCCGGCCGCCACGCGGGCCCCGAGCCGGCGCGATTGCAGCAGCGTCCACGCCCCATACGCCGCGGTGAGCACGCCGAATGGAATCGCGAACATGATGCGGTTCATTTCGACGGCGCCTGAGATGATGCTGACCAGGGGCGCGGTGATGAAGCCTGCAGAGATCGCGATTTGGACCGGCTGCTTCGTGCGCAACAAGGCGACGAGGCCGATCGGCAGCAGCACGGCAAACGCCATGGGAAAGAACCCGGCATTGCGCGTCGAGTTCATCACGCTGGTGTCGCCGGTGACGAACAGGAACGAAGGATCGAAGAACGACCAGTACAACCCTACCCATCGCGCCAGCGGCGATCGCGTGGTGGCGTCGAGCTGATAGGCGCTCACGATCTGCTGGTTCCGTTCCGGATGCGTGACATACCAGAGCACCATGGGAACCAACGTCAGCGCGAACGCGATCCCCGCCTTGATGGCGGCCGTTAGACCCAACCGGCGCCACGCGACCGCAAGCGTTCCAAGCAGGTACAGCGGCATCATCACGACCGCCGCCAGATACGAGTAACAGGCGATGCCTAACGTGATCGCGGCGGCAACCAACCGCCGTGGTGTCGGCGCGGCCGCCAGGCGAAGGAACAGCCATAACCAGACCAGGATTAACGGGATGGTGTAGAGCGGGCTGAGGTTCATTCGCCCGCGGATGAAATGGACTGGCGTCAACAGCATCAGGGCCGCCGCCACCACCGCCATGGGCACGCTGTTGAACAATCGGCGTGCGACCACAAACACCAGGATCACGTTCAGCACCGCGATCGCGGCCGTCGGTATCCGAATGCCTGCTTCGGAGAATGGCAGCACTTGATACGCAAGCGCGCTGAAGTAAATCAGTGCGGGATCGCGACCGGGTGGAAACTCCGGTTCGGTGAAATACAGCGGCAACAACCGCCCGCTCAAGTCGCGGCCAGTGGTCGCGATCGAATGCGCCTGCAGGGCACCCTGCGCCTCGTCGTGCATCACGTAGGCCGGCACGTCGCCGAGGCGTGTCAGATACAGCAACCCGCCGGCGATGGCGAGCAACGCGATCGATACCACCACCGCGGCCTGGGTCCTGGGGGTTAAAGGCTGCAAGTCAGCTAGATTTTGTACCGTACTCGTCGATCAGTCGATACAAGGCCCGCCGGCTGACGCCCAGGCGCCGCGCATGGACGACACGACGATCGTAGCCTGTATCGTCCGATTCACCCGCGATCTTGAGAGATTTTGCACGCTTGTCCGTCTATTGAGTCGATGGGCCCCCTCCGCGTCCTCTTCGTTGAGGACTCCCCAGACGACATGGCGCTGATCTCGCGTGAGCTCAACCGCCATGGGTTCCAGTGCGAATCCAAGGCGGTGGAGTCGCGCGCCGACTTCCTGTCGTCGATTAAAACCGGCCACTGGGACGTGATCCTCAGCGATCACTCGATGAAGGGCTTCACCTCGGCCGACGCGCTCCACCTGCTCCACGATCACGGCCACGACATCCCGTTCATCATCGTTTCGGGCACGATTGGTGAAGACGCGGCCGTGGATGCGATGCGGGCTGGCGCGCACGATTACGTCCTCAAGCAGAATCTGCGCCGTTTGGGCCCGGCAGTGGAACGCGAACTGCGCGAGGCGGCGAACCGCCGGATGCAGCGGAGCACCCAGGCCGCACTTCAGGCCTCCGAACAGCGCCTGCGTCACGCCCAGAAAATGGAATCGGTCGGTCGGCTCGCCGCGGGGATCGCTCACGACTTCAACAACCTCCTCACCGTGATCCTCGGCTTCACCGAGTTCCTGATCGAGCGACTGCCTCGGGATGAAGACCTGCATCGCAACGCCACCGAAATCCGCGCCGCGGCCCAACGCGCTACCCTCCTCACCCGGCAATTGCTCGCCTTCAGCCGCCAGCAGGTGCTCGAGCGCCGTGTTGTCGATCTGGTAGCGGCCGTCAATCGCCTGCAGCCGATGATCGCGAGATTGATCGGCGAAGACGTGCAGGTCGAATTCGATCTCGCCGCGCCACCGCAGTGGGTCTTGATCGACCCCGGGCAGTTCGAGCAGGTCGTCATGAATCTGATCGTCAACGCGCGAGACGCCATGCCCGCTGGCGGTCAGCTGCGCATCGGCATCAGGCGCGAAGAGATCGACTTATTGCGCGCCGACGATCTCGAGCTCACACCGGGCAGTTATGTCGCGTTGTCGGTGACTGACACCGGTGAAGGCATCACTGCCGAGGCGCTGGAGCACATCTTCGAGCCGTTCTTCACCACCAAGGCGCCAGGTCGCGGCACCGGCCTCGGCTTATCGACGGTGTTCGGAATCGTTCGTCAAAGCGGCGGCGTGATCGAGGTCGATTCGGTGGTGAATCGCGGCAGCACCTTTCGGCTCTATTTCCCTGTGACCACGGCGGGCCCGGCTGAACCCGCCACCCTGCCGGCGCCGGCCGCTGCCGAGGCGCACATGAGCACGATCCTGCTCGCGGAAGATGAACAAGGCGTTCGCACCTTCCTCGAAATGGCGCTAAAGCGCGCCGGGCACAAGGTGATCGCTGCCCGTTCCGGTCCCGACGCGGTGCTCGCCGGAGAGAATGCCGCCGAACGGATCGACCTGCTGATCGCGGACGTCGTGATGCCTGGACTCTCTGGTCCTGATGTTGCGCACAGACTTCGGCGCGTTCATCCTGGCATGCGCGTGCTGTTCCTCTCGGGTTACGCACGCCACGCGGCGCTGCCCGCAAAGGTCGCGGCGGAACCGGCAGCATTCCTGCAGAAGCCGTTTACGGTAGAGACGTTAATGAGCAAGGTGCGTGAGCGGCTCACGCACCCCTAAGCGCGCTAGCTGGACTTCTTGATCTCCGCAATCAGCGCCTGCACCGCCTTCGCATATGCGGCGTCGGCCTCGGCATGCGCTTTCATGTAGTCGGACTCCGACATCTTGTCTTCGCGCCAGCTGCCGTCGAAACGCATGCTCTTGGCGCCAAGGTCGTGGACGTCTGATGGTCCCTGCCGCTGCGACGGCCGTGCGCGCAAGCCATCCGGGCCGAGGTCGGTCACGAAGTGCCGCGTCTCGGCGATCGAGGCGCTGTTCAGGTCCATGTAGACCTCACGGTATTGCTTGTTGATCAACTTTTCGTTGACGTAGGCCGGGGCGCTGGATTTCGCCCACACCACCATCAATTGCCCCGGAAACGTCAAGGCGCCGACGAACTCCTCGGTGGATTCGGGCATGCGCGCGGCGATGCTATCGAGCTTTCGTTCGGTGAGCAGCTGCACGAGTTCTTTCGCCGGCGCCGCGGACACGGGCTCCTGCGCCGACACGGGCGCCGCCAGCGCGCTGCAGGCAATCAGTGAAAGGGTGAGTTGGGAAAGGGGGCCGGAGACACGTAAGTTCATGCGCCCCATTTATCACACTAATCTAGCCGATGAACAGGGATTCTTCCTCGTCCATCGCCGGACGCGGCGCGTTGCGGCGGCGTGAGGCCTCGCGCAGGCCGCGAAACGAATCGATCACGCTCTTGACGCCGGCCATGATGGCCATGCCCTGACGGGCCGGGCCGGTGACGAATTCGTGTGCCGCATCGAGCGTCTTGTCGACGCGTTCAATCATCTCGCCAAACACCTTGTCGAAACGTTCGGCCTGCTTGGCGGCCAGGGCCGCGGCGCGGGCCGCCTCGCTCGACAGGGCGCTGAGGTTGGCGAGCAGCGGCTTGATTTCCTGATCGATCTGCGTGGCAAGCTCGTCGACCCGGCGCGCCAGGCGAATGCCGGCGAAGATTGCCGCCACCTGGATGGCCGCCATCACCACCACCGCGAACGCGATGATCCCGAGAAAGAGCTCGCCGGTTGCGGTCACACCTGCTCCCCGAGCCCGCGAGAGGCGGCATCACGGCTTCGCTCGACGGCGGTCAAAATGTTTTCGCGCTGTTCCTTGAGCTTGGCCTTGCCCTCGCGCGCCTTCTGGCCGAGCAGCTCGCGCGTTTCTTCACCGGTCGCCGGCGCGAACAACAACGCCACGGCGGCACCGGTCAGGGCGCCGATCACGAACGCCACCATCAGGCTTCCCGAACTGTTGTCTCGCACTCGACGTCCCTCGTCTCCTACGTGTCCTGACGTGCTTAAAAGATGCTGACCTTCACGTTCAGATACTTCTTCGGGTCTTTCGTGATCTCCGCGACCAGCGCGCGGATCTCGGTCATCGTTTGGTTCATGTTCTCATATAACGCCTTGTCGCGCAGCAACTGGCCCGCCGTGCCTTCGCCGTTATTGAGATTTTGCAGAACCGTGTCGAGCCGCGCAGTCATCGAATCGAGCCGCTTGTAGAGCGCGTCGTCCGTCACCAGCTTACCCATCGTACCTTCGCCGCGGTTGATCTTGCCGGTGACGCCTTCCAGGTTGGCAGTGGTTTGCGTCAAGCGATCGGCCAGCGCCTGGTCGTGCAACAGCTTGCCGAGGCTGCCTTCGCCCTTTCGCAGACCCGACGTGATCGCGTTAAGGTTGGCGACCGAGGCCTCGAGCTCGTTGTACATCTTCGGATTGTTCGCCAGCTGCCCCATGGTGCCGCGGCCATCGGCGATGTTGCGCGTCAAGCGTTCGGCGGCGCTGACCAGGGCGTTGAACTCGTTGTAGACGGAGTCGTCTGTGAACAGCTTGCCGACGGTGCCGCGGCCCTTGCGAATGTCTTCGACCAGCAGCCGCGCCTCGTTGATGCCGGCGGAGGCCTGCGCCGTCATTTGCGCGATGCTGCCTTCCGCCACCCCCGACGGCACGTAGCCCCATTCCGGAATCGGCGTGCCGCCGGGCCCCGGCGAAATGTCGACCGCGCCTTCCCCGAGCAGCGAAATCGAGCCGATCGACGCCATCGATCGATCGGTGACGAGCGGCTGCATGTCTTCGAGGACGGTGAACCACACCTCGACGCCGTTGGCGCCCAGCTCCACGTTGGTGACCGAGCCGACCTCGACGCCGGCGACGCGCACCGGCGAGCCTTCGAGCAGGCCGGCGACGTTGTCGAACTTCACCTTCAGCTGGTAGTTCTGCCAGAAGAAACCGCCGCTGCCGCCGACGGCGAAAATCAGCAGCGCGGCCATGACCAGCGCGAAGACGGCGATGAGGCCGAATTTCAGCTCGGCCCAGGCAAGAGAACGTGTGCGTGGCATGTGCCTACTATCCTTCTACGACAGGAACGTCTGTAAATACGGGTCTTTCGAGTGCCGCAGTTCCTCGGCGGTACCCTCGAAATGCACCCGGCCTTCCTTGATCATCACGAAATCAGCCTGTTCAACCTTCTCGCGGGCCGCCGGGATGAGCTCGACCTCGCCGGCGCCGTTCCGCCGGGCTTCCTGCGTCGCCACGTAAAACGCGTCGCGCAACTGGTGCGTGACCAGGACCGAAGTCACCTGCTCGAGATCGCGCAGCTTGATGATCTCGGCGTCGATGGTCAGGGACGTCATCGGGTCGAGACCCGTCGTCGGCTCGTCGTACAACAACAGCTTCGGCCGCGCCGCCATCGCGCGCGCGATCGCGACACGCCGCCGCTGACCGCCGGACAGGGCCGATGGCGGCTTGTCGATGTGCTCGCCGAGGCCGACGAACCCGAGCACTTCTTCGACGCGCCGGCGCACCTCGTCGTTCGGCATGTCGGTCTCTTCGTACAACTTGTAACCGACGTTCTCGCCAACGCTGAACGAATCGAACAACGCGCCCTCCTGGAACACCATGCCCATGTGATGGCGCACGCCCATCAGCTGCGTCTCGTTCATAGTGTCGACGCGGTGGCCGAGCACCCACACGGTGCCGGCGTCGGGCTTCAGCAACCCGAGCATCAACTTCAGGATCGTCGACTTACCGGCGCCGCTGGCGCCCAGAAAGATCTTGGTGTGCCCGGCGCGCACCGAGAACGTCACGTCACGCAGGATCACCTTCTCGTCGAACTGCAACCAGACCTTGTCGAACAACACCACCGGCGCGTGCGGCTCGACGAGCTCGATCGGCAGGCCGAAGTCGGCGATGTTCTTGGCGCGCATCAGAAGAGGATCGAGATCAACAACCGCGTGACGAAGAAGTCCACCACCAGCACCACCACCGATGCGGCGACAACGGCATTGGTCGTGGCGCGGCCCACGCCTTGCGTGCCGCCGCTCGTCCGCAAGCCGACGTGGCAGCCGATGGTGACAATGACGAAGCCGAGGAAGAAGGGCTTGATCAGGCCCATCCAGACGTCCTCGATGAACAGGCCCTCCACCACCGAGGTCCAGTAGACGCCGGACGATACGCGCAACTGCGTCACCGCGATGATCCAGCCGCCGAGCATGCCGACCGTGTTGGCGACCACCGTCAGGATCGGGCACATGATGAATCCCGCCAGCACACGCGGCACCACCAGTTTGCGCATCGGATCGGTGCCGAGCGCGCGCAGCGCGGCGATCTGTTCGGTGACCACCATCGAGCCGAGCTCCGCGGCGATGCCTGAACCGACGCGGCCGGCCAGCATCAGCGCCGTCAGTACCGGGCCGAGCTCCTTGATCATCGACGCGCTGATCAACCGGCCCACGAATGGCCGGGCGCCGAACTGGTCGAGCGTCATGCCGGATTGGAGCGCCAGCACGGCACCGGTGAAAAACCCCGTCAGGAGGACGACCGTCAGTGAGCCAAGGCCGATGACGTCGATCTGCTCCATCAGGTCGTGGGCGTAGAACGGCCGGCTGAACGCGCCGCGGATCGCCGCCGCACACAGCCGGAAGTACTCCTGCACCTCCAGCAGCGCGCTCTTGACCCACTCGATGAACCAGCCTGACTTCTGCGGCGCCTCGCTCATCGACTCTCCGCCGATTCCTGGCCCGGAGGCGTGGCCGGTCCCAGCCCCAGGTCGCGCGTTCGCAGGGCGCGGATCTGGTCGCGCAGCGATGCCGCCTTCTCGAAGTCAAGGTTGGCCGCGGCGGCCTTCATCTGCTGATCGAGGTTGGTGATGTGCGCCTCCAGCTCCTGCACCGATCGGAACGCCGGCTGCAGGCGCGGATCGCTCGCCGTCGCGTAGTCGCGGTCGTACACGCTCGATAAGACGTCGTCGATTGCCTTGACGATACTGGTTGGCGTGATGCCGTGCTCGTCGTTGTAGGCCTGCTGCCTGGCGCGGCGGCGTTCGGTCTCGTTGATCGCCGTGCGCATCGAGTCGGTGATCTTGTCTGCATACATGATCACCCGCCCGTGGACGTTGCGCGCCGCGCGTCCGGAAGTCTGGATCAACGCGCCGCCCGATCGTAGGAAGCCTTCCTTGTCGGCGTCGAGGATCGCCACCAGTGAAACCTCGGGCAGGTCGAGCCCTTCGCGCAACAGGTTGATACCGACGAGCACGTCGAACATGCCGCGGCGCAGGTCGCGCAGGATCTCAACACGCTCCAGCGTGTCGATGTCCGAATGCAGATAGCGGACCTTGACGCCCAGCTCCTGGTAATACGTCGTCAAATCCTCCGCCATCCGCTTCGTCAGCGTTGTGACGAGCACGCGCTCCTTGCGCTCGACGCGATCGCGGATCTCCTTGAGCAGGTCGTCGACCTGGCCCTTCACCGGACGGACTTCGATCGGCGGATCCATCAGGCCGGTGGGGCGAATCACCTGCTCGACCACGACGCCGCCCGCCTGGTGCAGCTCGTAGGGACCCGGCGTCGCCGACACGTAGACCAACTGGCCGACGCGCGCTTCCCACTCCTCGAAGTTCAGCGGCCGGTTGTCGAGCGCCGACGGCAGCCGGAACCCGTAGTCGACCAGCACTTCCTTGCGCGACCGATCGCCGTGATACATCCCGCGAATCTGCGGGACGGTCTGGTGGCTTTCGTCCACCACCACCAGCGCGTCCGACGGCAGGTAATCGAGCAGCGTTGGCGGCGGCTCGCCCGCCCGGCGCTGCGTCAGGTGGCGCGAGTAGTTCTCGATGCCGTGGCAGTAGCCGATCTCCTTAATCATCTCGAGATCGAACATGGTGCGCTGATGCAGGCGCTGCGCTTCGAGCACCTTGCCCTCGCGCTCGAGCTCGGTGCGCCGCACCTCGAGCTCCTCCTTGATCGTCACCACCGCCTCTTTGAGGCGTTCGCGGCCGGTGACGAAGTGGGACTTCGGATAGACGGCGGTGCGATCGAGACGCTTAAACGCCTTGCCGGTCAGCGGATCGAAGTGCACCAGCTCGTCGACCTCGTCGCCGAACAGGCCGATGCGCAGCGCGAACTCTTCGTACGACGGATAGACCTCGATGATGTCGCCACGCACGCGGAAGTTGCCGCGCGCGAAATCGTGATCGTTGCGCTCGTACTGGATCTCCACGAGCTTGCGCAGGATCTGGTCGCGATCGATGCGCTGCCCCTTCTCGAGCGGCAGCACCAGGCCGTAATACGCGTCCGGCGAGCCGAGGCCGTAGATGCACGACACGCTGGCGACGATGATGACGTCGCGGCGCTCGAAGAGCGAACGCGTGGCCGACAACCGCATGCGATCGATCTCGTCGTTGACGATCGATTCTTTCTCGATGTAGGTGTCGCTCGCCGGAACGTAGGCTTCGGGCTGGTAGTAGTCGTAGTAACTGACGAAGTACTCCACCGCGTTGCCGGGAAAGAACCGCCGGAACTCCTGGAACAGCTGCGCCGCCAGGGTTTTGTTGTGGGCCATCACCAGCGTCGGCCGGTTCACCCGCGAGATGACCTGCGCCATGCTGTAGGTCTTGCCCGAGCCGGTGACGCCGAGCAGCACCTGATGCTTGTCGCCGCGATTCAGGCCTTCGACGAGCTCCGGTACGGCGTGTACCTGGTCGCCACGAAGCTCGAAATCAGATGCAAGGGTGAATCGGTCGGAAACGGACGGCATCAGTAACAAACAATCGTACTACGAGCGCGTCCGCCTTCGCCGCTCGATGCTTGCCGGCTTCGGGCGGGACGGCCCTACCTGGACGCTTTGTAAGGCGCGAAGTAGCCCTTTCGGCTGCGCACGCGCAGATCGTCGCGGTTGAGTTTGATCTCGACCTTCCGCCAGGCGCCGTTTGTGGCCATGTTGGTCGACACGTAGCCGAGGTGGTACTGCCCCTTGATCTCGGCGAGCACCTTTTCGTACGCACTCTCGACGTCTTTCATGGCTGTTGGGAAGAACGCCTGCCCGCCCGTCGTCTCCGTGAGCTGGCGCAGCGTCATTTGCAGCTGAGTGCGCGCGGAACCGGCGTTCTCCACCAGGCCGATCGCGTAAACCGTGATCCGTGATGCCTTCAGCAGGTCCAGTGTTTCTGCGAAGGTGATCGCCGACCGCGTGTCGCCGCCGTCGGTGTACATCACCATGATCGTGCGGCCGTCTTGCTGTTCGGCGCCGTCGAGATAAGTGCCGAGCGCGTCGTAGAACGCCGTCCAGCCGTCGGGCTTGCGTTGGCGGATGCGCTCCACCAGGCGGGCGAAATCGCGCTGTGGGTACCGTGTGATGCGGACCCGGGTGTCGAAGTCGACCAGCGTGATGTCTTGCGCCTCCGGCAGCAGGTTGAGGAACTTGATGGCCGCGCCTTGCGCGAGCTTCATGTCGGACTGCATGCTGCCGCTGGCGTCGAGCATGAGCCCGAGGTGCATTTCGGGGCTGGCCTCACCGTCGCCGTGCGCGAAGTACTTGATCGCCTGCGGCACGCCGTCTTCGAGAATTTGGAAGTCCGCCTGGCTCAGGTCGGTGACGATGTTCCCCTTGCGGTCGGTCACCGTCACCCCGAACGTGGTCAGGTCCACGCCGGTGCGGAAGGTCTGCTGGGCCGATAGCGCGATTCCGGCCAAAACCACCACAACGAGGATGCGCGCCGCGGCCATGGGCCGATTCTAACAACGACGCGAGGGATATAATCTGAGGATCGTGCGGTGTCTGGCGGTTTGCCACACGGAGTTGGTGGTCCGGCTCCTGGAGGCAATCCTTGCTCCGGCTGCGGAGCTGGACGTCTTGGTGGAAAGCCGTGCCTTGGCCCGGAAGGTTGAGCACGAGAACCTTCCCGTGTCGGTCGACGAGGCGGGCCGCGTCGACAGTTACGTCAAGGTCGGCATTTCTCCCGTCACTCCCGTTTTCATCGAAGACAACGGCCGCCGCGGCCTGCGCAAGGTGATCGAAGCGGTGCGCGGCGCGGGCGGCACGTTGATCTACGTGCTCGGTACCAGCCTCAACGACGTCAAGAAGGCCGAAGGGCTGCGCGATGATTTCCCCGAAGTCACGACGCTGACGCTTGCCGAGCTGACCGGTCCGCCGCTGATGACCGAACTGGGCCGATCGGTGACGCGTCAGCGCGTGCAGCAGTACCAACGCTTCTTCGCTGATGCCGATCGGGTGCTAATCCTGACGCACAACGACCCCGATCCGGATGCGATGGCAAGCGGCCTGGCGCTGCGCACGCTCCTCAAACGCACGCGCACCACCGCCGTGATCGGATGCCTGCAGCCGCCGACGCGTCCCGAAAACCTCCGCATGGTGAAGATGCTCGATCTCAAGATCGAGACGCTGACACCCGAGCAGGTGAAGGAGTTCGACAAGATTGCGCTCGTTGACGTGCAGCCGCATTACTTCCCCGGCCTGCTGCCGCATGTCGACCTGGTGATCGATCATCATCCGGAGCAATCGGGCTATAACGCCATCTTCAAGGACATCCGCCCGGCGTACGGCTCAACGTCGACGATTTTGACCGAACACTTGCGCGCCGTCGACATGGACATCTCCGAGCGAACAGCCACGGCGATGCTCTACGCGATCAAGTCCGACACGCTGTTCTTTAACCGCCACGCCAATCGCGCCGACCTCGACTCCTTCTCGTATCTCTACCCGCTGGCGGAAGCGACGATGATCCGAAAGATGGAAGGCGCGGAAATCACCGCCGAGCGCCTCGATTACCTGATCAAGGCGTGGCAG
>DASVFC010000380.1:0-12676 GCA_036380235.1 Vicinamibacterales bacterium | reverse complement strand
GAACGCGCGCATGCGGCGCGATATGGCAAGAATCACGCCGCGGAAATGTGGCGGTAATTCGCGACCCGATCCGTCAACGGTGACCGGACGCGGGACGCGGCGGCGCGGATCGCAACACCGGCGGCCGCTTCTCTTGACCCTTCACGGATCGGCATAGTACCTTTCATTGGTTCCATTTCCTCTAAATGGCAACCCACCCTTAATGGCCGAATCCGCACCCGCGACGCTTAAGAAAACCCCGCTGCACGCATCACATATCTCGCTCGGTGCCCGGATGGTGCCGTTTGGCGGCTGGGACATGCCGGTGGAGTACTCCGGCATCTCTGCCGAGCACATGGCGGTCCGCACGGCCGCCGGCCTCTTCGACGTGTCGCACATGGGCGAGGTGGAGATCGCCGGCAAGGGCGCGCTCGAGGCGGTGCAACACATCACCAGCAACGACGCCGCCAAGCTGCAGATCGGACAGATCCAGTATTCGGGCCTGACCACACCGGATGGCACGTTCGTGGACGACCTCCTCGTCTACCGGTTTGGGCCGTCCCACTATTTATTGGTGATCAACGCCGGCAACATCGACAAGGACTACGCGTGGATCGCGGCGCGCGCCAAAGAGGCGGTGCCGGATATTGCCACCGTTAACTCGAGCGATCGCTATGCCCTGATCGCCATCCAGGGACCACGCGCGCAGGAGATCCTGCAGACGCTTACCGCGATCGATCTACCGGCGATGAAGTATTACTGGTTCGCGCACGGCGAGATCGCCGGCGTGCGCGGCACGGTGTCGCGCACCGGGTATACCGGCGAAGACGGATTCGAGGTGATGGTCCCGCCGGCAATGGCGACGAGGGTATGGGACGCCTTGTTGCAAGCAGGCAAGCCGCTCGGCTTGATCCCTGCCGGCCTCGGCGCGCGCGACACGCTGCGCCTTGAAGCGGCGATGCGTCTCTACGGGAACGACATCGACGAAAACACCACCGTGCTCGAAGCCGATCTCGGCTGGATCGTGGGCTGGAACAAGCCCGCGTTTCTGGGCCGCGACGTGCTGCACCATCAGAAATCCCACGGCGTCGACAAGGTCATCGTCGGTCTCGAGATGGTCGACCGCGCGATCGCGCGCCACGGACATCCCGTGTTCCACAACGGCGAACCCGTTGGCGTGATCACGAGCGGCACACAGACGCCATTTTTGAAGAAGGCTATCGCCATGGCGTATGTGCCGCCATCACTGAAGGCGCCCGGCACCGAGCTCGAGATCGACATCCGCGGCCGCAGGGCCAGGGCGGTGGTCGTGCCGATGCCGTTCTATAAGCGCGCAAAGAAGTAACCGAGAACTCAACCGCCTTAAGCCCTCAGCCCCTCAAGCCCTTAGGAACCTTTTTATGAGCTACCCAGCAGACATCAAGTACACGAAAGAGCACGAGTGGGTCCGCGTCGACGGCGCGACCGGCGTGGTTGGCATTACCGACTTCGCGCAGCAGCAATTAGGCGACGTGGTCTACGTCGAGCTTCCCGAGGTCGGGTCGACGATTACCGCCGGACAGGTGTTTGGCACCATCGAATCGGTAAAGGCGGTGTCGGAGTTGTTCGCGCCGGTGAGCGGTGAGGTCACCGAGGTCAACACCTCGTTGAAGGATCGCCCCGATTACGTCAACAGCAAGCCGCACGAGACGTGGATGGTGAAAGTGAACATGAACAATTCCAGCGAGCTGGCGTCGCTGATGGATGCGGGTGCGTACGAAACGCTCATTCAAAAATGAAACAGGCTGCTTTTGCCCCTCTCGATGATTTCGCGCCGCGCCACATCGGCCCGCGCGGAGACGATGTGGCCGCGATGCTCAAGGAAGTGGGCGCGGCCTCGCTCGACAAGCTGATCGACGAAGCGATCCCCGCGAGTATCCGGCTGCAGGCGCCGCTGGATCTTCCGGCTGCGGAGAGCGAGTCCGAGTACCTCGGCCGCCTCAAGCAGATCGCGAAGAAGAACAAGGTCTTCCGCAGCTTCATCGGCCTGGGCTATTCCGACACGTTGACGCCGAGCGTGATTCGCCGGATGGTGTTCGAGAACCCCGGCTGGTATACCCCGTACACGCCCTATCAAGCCGAGATCGCGCAGGGGCGTCTCGAATCGCTGCTCAACTTCCAGACCATGGTCTCGGACTTGACCGGGATGGCTGTGGCGAACGCGTCGCTGCTCGATGAAGGCACCGCTGCCGGCGAAGCGATGACGCTGCTGCACCGCGTGCAAGGCAAGAAGCTGGGAACAGCGCTGGGCACGTTCCTCGTCTCCGATCGCTGCTTCCCGCAGACGATCGCAGTGCTGCGCAGCCGCGCGGAACCTCTCGGTATCGCGCTGACGATCGTGCCGACGGATCAGATGCCGCTGGATCAGCCGGACGTGTTCGGTGCGCTGCTGCAGTATCCGGATGAGCAGGGCCGGCTCGACGATCTCAAGCCGTTCATCGAGAAGGCGCACGCCGCCAATGTGAAGGTCGCGGTGGCCACCGATCTGCTGGCGCTCACGCTTGCCGCGGCGCCGGGCGAAGCCGGCGCCGACGTCGTGTTCGGCAACTCACAGCGTTTCGGCGTGCCGCTTGGGTTCGGCGGGCCGCACGCGGCGTTCTTCGCCACCAGCCAGGAGTTCGTCCGGCACATGCCGGGCCGCGTGATCGGCGTCTCGATCGATTCCCACGGCCATCGGGCTTACCGGATGTCGCTGCAGACGCGCGAGCAGCACATTCGCCGCGAGAAGGCGACCTCGAACATCTGCACGGCGCAGGCGCTGCTCGCCAACATGGCGGCGATGTACGCGGTGTATCACGGGCCGGCGGGCCTCAAGGCGATTGCCACCCGCGTGCACGCGATGACGCGGGCGCTCGACGGCGCGATCAAGTCGCTCGGTTTCGAACAGCGCAATCCGAATTACTTCGACACGCTCCGCATCGTCACCGACAATGAAACGGCGCGAGCGATTCAGGCCGGGGCGGTGGGCAGCGGCTTCAACTTCCGCTACGTAGGCGACACGGAGATTGGTGTCTCGCTCGACGAGACGGTGACGCCGGCAGACCTTGCCGCCATCTGTGATGTGTTCGCGACCAATTCGCGGAAGTCCGGCACGGTGAAGCTGGGCGACGACGAGAGCGGGCCGAACTGGCCGGCGGCGTTGATTCGCAAGAGCGAGTACCTGACGCACCCGGTGTTCAACACGCATCGCTCCGAGAGCGAGATGATGCGCTACATCCGCAGCCTCGAGCGCAAGGATGTCGGTCTCGACACCTCGATGATCCCGCTCGGCTCGTGCACGATGAAGCTGAACGCGGCGAGCGAGATGTACCCCGTGTCGTGGGAGGAGTTCTCCCGCATGCATCCATTCGCGCCAGCCGATCAAACTGAAGGCTATCGGCAGATCTGCAGCGAGCTCGAAGACGCGCTCTGCAAGATCACGGGTTTTGCGGCAGTATCGCTGCAGCCGAACTCCGGCGCGCAAGGCGAGTTTGCCGGCCTGGCGGTGATGCGGGCGTATCACCAGTCGCGCGGTGAAGGTGCGCGCGACGTGATCCTGATTCCGGCGTCGGCGCATGGCACGAACCCGGCGAGCGCGATCATGGCCGGGTTCAAGGTGGTCGTGGTGGCCTCGGACCCGAAAGGGAACGTCGACGTCGCCGACCTGAAGAAGAAGGCGGAAGAGCACGCGAAAGATCTCGCCGGCCTGATGATCACTTATCCCTCCACGCACGGCGTGTTCGAGGACTCGATTCGCGACATTTGCGACACCATCCACGCGTTCGGCGGCCAGGTCTACATGGACGGCGCCAACATGAACGCGCAAGTCGGGCTGACGAGCCCTGCCAACATTGGCGCCGACGTTTGCCATCTGAACCTCCACAAAACGTTCGCGATCCCGCACGGCGGCGGCGGTCCCGGCATGGGGCCGATCGGCGTGGCGAAGCACCTCGCGCCATTTTTGCCAGGCCACCCGCTGGTGAACGTAAGTGGAGCCGGATCTTTGGACCCGGCGATGAATCAGCGGCCGAATGCGATTCCGCCGGTGTCCGCCGCACCCTGGGGCAGCGCCAGCATCCTGCTGATCTCGTACGGCTACATCCGCATGCTCGGCGGTGAGGGCGTGACCAACGCGACGCGGTTTGCGATCCTGAATGCGAACTACATCAAGTCTCGCCTCGAGAAGCATTACCCCGCGCTCTACACGCGCGAGAACGGGCGTGTGGCGCACGAAATGATCTTCGACCTGCGCGCGTTCAAGGCCAAGGGCGTGGAAGAAGGTGATGTGGCCAAGCGGCTCATGGACTTCGGCTTCCACGCGCCCACCGTGTCGTTCCCGGTGCCGGGGACGCTGATGATCGAACCGACGGAAAGCGAGCCGAAGGCGGAGCTCGATCGGTTCTGCGACGCGATGATCGCGATCCGCAAGGAGATCGAGGACGTGGTGACGGGCAAGGTCGATCCGAAAGACAGTGTGCTCAAGAACGCGCCGCACACGGCGGCGGCGGTAGCGGCGAGCGACTGGCCGCACGCGTATTCGCGCGAGCAGGCGGCGTTTCCGCTGCCGTGGGTGCGCGCCAACAAGTTCTGGCCGAGCGTGGGGCGGATCGACAATCCCTACGGCGACCGCAACTTGATCTGCATTTGCCCGCCGATGGAAGCGTACGCGTAAGGCGGGTGCAGCGGGTGCGACGGGTGCAGCGGGTGCAGCGGGTGCGACGGGTGCGACGGGTGCGAGGGGTGAGACAGGTGCGACGAGTGCGACAGGTGCGTTGATGCGAATCCTCAACGCCGAGCAGATGCGCGAGGCGGATCGGCGGACGATCCAGGACATCGGCATCGGCTCGCTCGTGTTGATGGAGAACGCCGGCCGCCAGGTAGTGGCGGCCGTGGAATCGCTGTATCCCGACCTCGGCGAGCGCCAGATCGCAATCGTGTGCGGCAAGGGTAATAACGGCGGCGACGGGTTCGTCGCCGCACGCACGCTGCAGCAGCGCGGCTTTGACGTGTCGGTGTTCGTGATCGGCCGCGTCAACGAAATCAAGGGCGACGCGCGCATCAACCTCGAAATCCTCGGCCGCATCGGCCAGCCCGTCGTCGAAGTCGCGGACGAAACGGCCTGGGAGCTCCACGGCGCCGAGATCGCCGGCCACGATCTGATCATCGACGCGATGTTCGGCACCGGCCTCAAGACGCCGCTGACCGGCTTTTACGAAACCGTGGTCGCCGATATCAACGAAGCCGGTGTGCCGATCGTCTCAATCGATCTCCCGTCCGGCATGTCGGCCGACACCTGCGATCTGATCGGCGACTGCGTCGAAGCGACCGTCACCGTGGCACTCGGCGCGCCGAAGCTGCCGCTGGTGCTGCCGCCGGCGGAGATGAAGTCGGGCGAAGTGGTGATTGCCGACATTGGCATTCCCGCCGACGTGGTCGATCAGCTCGAGGGGCCGCAGATCGAATTGCTGACGCGCGAGCAGATGCGCGCGCTGCTGCAGCCGCGTGCGCCAGATGCGCACAAGGGCGACTTCGGCCGCGTGGTGGTGGTTGCGGGATCGGTGGGGAAGGCCGGCGCCGCGGTGCTGTGCGGCCAAGGCGCGATGCGCGCGGGGGCCGGTCTGGTTACGGTGGCATCACCGCTCTCGTGTCAGCCGACCATCGCCGCGCATGTCGTCGAGTACATGACCGAGGGCCTCGACGAAACACCGGAAGGCACGGTCCAGCATTCATCGATCGACGCGGTGCTGGGCATCGATGCCGATGTGATCGTCGCCGGACCTGGACTCGGGCGCGGTGAGAGTGTGCGCGCGTTCGTTCGCGAGCTGCTTGACAAGTCGGAAGGCCCTCTGATTCTCGATGCTGATGCGCTGAATGCGTTCGAGCAGGAACCCGCGGCCCTGGTCGGTCGTGAGGGCCGCGATCTCATCATCACCCCGCACCCTGGCGAAATGGCGCGGCTGGTTGGCTGCACGGTCGAGGATCTGCAGGCGGATCGCATCGGCATTGCCACCGATTTCGCGCGGCGGCACCAGCTCTACGTCGTCCTGAAGGGCTATCGAACGCTCGTCGTCACACCTGACGAGAAGGTGTTCGTCAACCCGACGGGATCGCCGGGCATGGCGACCGGCGGCACCGGCGATGTGCTCGCCGGCATGCTGGCAGGCTTCCTGGCGCAATTGCTCGACGCCGAAGCGGCGTGCAAACTTGCGGTCTACATTCACGGCTCCGCGGGCGAGCTCGCCGATGCCGACAACGGCGAAGTGTCGATGACTGCCGGTGATCTCGTCGAGCACATCGGCGACGCGATCCTCGAAGTGACAGCGCGGCGCCGAGTGGCCTCCAAGAAGGCCACCGAGTAGCACCGATTAGCCACTGATTACGTGCTTCACATTTCAGGTTCAGAAGACGACACGCGCGCGATTGCCAGAGGGCTCGCTGCCACGCTCGCACCTGGCGCCGTGCTCCTGCTGTCGGGCGATCTCGGCGCGGGGAAGACGGCATTCGTGCGCGGCCTGGCGGAAGGGCTCGGGCTCGACCCTGCTGACGTCACTAGTCCCACGTTCACCCTGGTGCATGAATACCGCGGCGGCCGGTTGCCGCTCGTTCACGTCGATTTGTATCGCCTCGATCGCGCCGACCTTGACGACATTGGTCTCGATCAGGACCTAGCCGAGCAGGGTGTGACCGCGGTGGAGTGGGCGGAACGACTGACGCGCCCGCTGAAGCTGGCGATGGCGATTCGGATCGAAGATGCGGGCGGTGATTCTCGCCGCATCACGATTGACCGCGATTGACACGATAGTTGCGGCGTTACGTCTCCAGCGCGTGGGCGATCGCCAGCGCGACCCGGTGCCACTGTGCCGTTTCATCGCCGAGCCGGCGGCGTCCCGACTTCGTCAGCGAATAGAACTTGGCGCGACGGTTGTTCTCGGACGGTTGCCAGGACGACGTGAGTGCGCCGGCTTCTTCCAGTCGATGCAGCGCAGGAAAGAGCGAGCCCGGCTGGACGCGGAACGTACCGCGGGTGATCTGCTCGATCCGGCGCGACACGCCGAGGCCATGCAGCTCGCCGGCAGTGAGCGCCTTCAAGATCAACAGGTCGAGTGTGCCTTGCAGCACCGTAGCACGCGAGTCATCAGCCATACGTGTCGTATCGAAAGGCGATAGGAGTGTGCGCGAGGCACCTATCGACTGTCAATAGGAGAGACGCATAGAGCACTTGACATCCAAGTGGAGAAGGCGCATAGTCCACTTGGATGTCTAGTGAACGCATCGAACTGCTCCAGGGAACCCTCGACCTGATCGTGCTGCGCGCGCTGGCGACGATGGGGCCACTGCATGCCTACGCGCTGGCGGCCAGGCTCGAGCAGGTCTCCGAGCATCCGCTGGCGCTGAACCAGGGAACGCTGTATCCGGCGCTGGTCCGGCTCGAACAAAAGGGCTGGATCAAAGGGCACTGGCGTAAGACCGAAACCAATCGCGACGCCAAGTATTACGACCTTACCGCAGCCGGCCGCCGTGCGCTGGACCAGGAAACCGAAAAATGGCGGCGGCTGTCGAACCTTGTCGACAAGCTGCTCGTGGATCCCTCGTAATAGCCATGGCACCGCTGCGACGCTTCGTGCTCCGACTGCTGTCGCTGTTCCGGACGGAACGCGCGGAGCAGGAGCTGTCGCGCGAAATCGACGCGCATCTTGCGTTGATCGAAGACGACCTGCGCCGGCAGGGAATGAGTGACGCCGACGCGAGGCTCGCAGCGCGGCGAGCGTTTGGCGGCGTCGACCAGGCCAAGGAACGCCATCGCGATGCCCGCGCGTTCCGGTGGATCGACGATGCTCGTCGCGACTTCGCGTATGCGGTCCGCTCGCTTCGCCGCAGCCGCGGCTTCACCAGTGCCGCGGTGGTCACACTGGCGCTCGGCATTGGCGCTACCACCGCGATCTACAGCGTCGCAGACGCCATCCTGCTGCAACCACTGCCGTTGCCGGACTCTGAGCGGCTGGTTCGCATCATCGAGAACGAGCGACCGCGTGGCATGCAGCCGATCACTTACCAGGAGTATCTGGAGTGGCGCGATCGGACGACCACGCTCGAAGGCCTGGCGGCGATCACGTTCAACCCGCAGGCCATGCTGATGACGCGCGAGGGCGCCGTGCGCGTCGCCGTCGCGGTGGTATCAACCAATTACTTCGAGGTGCTCGGCGCCACTCCAATGCGCGGCCGGACGCTCGCCTCCAGCGACGAGGCGTTCCTGGATGTGGCGGTCATCACCGAGTCAACGTGGCGCCGCCAATTCCGCGCCAGCGAAGCGATCGTCGGTAGCACCATCGAGCTGCGGTCGGGAACGTTCACCGGCGCCAGCAGGCTCGTCACCATCGTCGGTATCATGCCCGACAACGGCCAGGAGCTCGGCGTTGTCGACCTATACACGACGATCGTGCTACCGGCGAACGCGCGGCCGTTGGGATTGAATCCCCTGATCGGCCGATTGAAACCGGGCGTGTCAGTGGAAGCGGCATCGAGCGAAGCCAACATCATCGGCAGCGCGTTGCGGCCGCCGCGGCCCGACGTGGCGCCGCCTCTGACCGGGCCCCGCATAGAGGCGCGCAATCTGAAGGATGACATGGTCAGCGGATTGCGCCCGGCGCTGCGGGTCTTCGCGGTCGCCGTCGGCGTCCTGTTGTTGATCGTCTGCGCGAATGTGGCCAGCCTGCTGCTTGCGCGCGGTGTTGCGCGGCGGCAGGAGATGGCGATGCGAATGGCGCTCGGCGCCGGTCGCGGCCGCATCGTTCGTCAACTGCTGACCGAATGTGTCGTGCTGGCCCTGGCGGGCGGCCTCCTCGGTGCCATCGTCGGTGCCGCTGGCGTGACGCTGGTGAGGCAGCTCGCCACCGTGGAAGCCGAAGGGATTTTTCGTCTCGTATTCGGCGGATCGATCCTGCCGCGCGGCGAAGAAGTGGTGATCAGCCTGCGCGTGCTGCTGATCGCCTTGGGCCTGTCGATGGCCGCGAGCATGGTCTTTGGCGTGTTGCCGGCGCTGCAGCTCTCGCGCAACGGCCACACACCGGCTCACGGCGGCGCTCGAGGGGCCAGTTCATCACGAGCCGAGAGCCGCACACGCGGCCTGCTGGTGTGCGGGCAGCTGGTGATGGCAACCGTCCTTCTCGTGGCCGCTGGATTGTTGGGCCGCAGCCTGCTCAACTTGCTGCAAGTGGAGAAGGGTTACGACCCGACCAACGTGATCGCCTTTCAACTCGTGTTGCCTCCTGATTACGCGACGCTGCGAAAGACCGCGACGATAGAGCACCTGCTCGCGAGGTTGCGCGCCATCCCTGACGTCAAGGCCGCCGGGTTCGCGTATGCCGGCATTCTCCTGAGCATCGAGAACACCGTCGGCACCTTCGTTCCTCCTGGGCGGGAGTTGAGCGAGTTCGCCGAAGATCAGGTCAAACCGCGCCTCAAGGCCTTGAGCGGTGGTTACTTCGAGACCATGCGCCTGCGCGTTCTCGACGGCCGCGGCATCGATGGCCGCGATCGCGAAACGAATCCTTTGACGGCGGTGATCAACCGCTCGGCAGCGCGGCGGCTGTTCGGACAGTCGCGCGCGGTGGGCCAGACGCTGACGTGGCACCTCGATGCCGCACAACCCGCCGTGCAAATAACGGTAGCGGGCGTCGTCGAAGACGTGCGCCAGGCAGCCGTCGATCGCGACGCCTATCCCGAAGTGTTCATGGACTACAGGCAAGTAATCGCGCAGACGGCGCGATGGGGATTCACAGCGGCTCGCCAGGAAGCGTTGGCGATTGGGTTCATGTCTTTCGCGGTGAAAACCTCCACGGATTTCCCGACGATGGTCCCGCAGGTTCGTCGCGCGGTGCTGGCCACCGACTTCAATGCCGGCATCGATGCAATACAACCGATGGAGACGCTGGTCGCCAATTCCATGGCGCGGCAGCGGTTCTACGCCGTGCTGCTCGGCGTGTTCGCCGTGATCGCCGCGGTGCTGGCCGGTGTCGGCGTGTATGGCGCGCTGGCGTATGCCGTGATGCAGCGCACGCGCGAGATCGGCGTCCGCATGGCGCTCGGCGCGGAGCGCCGCCAGGTGGTCGGCATGATTCTGCGACGCGGAATCGGGCTTGCGGCGGTGGGCATCCTCGTCGGACTTGGTGGCGCGTTTGCCGGCGCCAGGTATCTGGAAGCGATGTTGTTCGGCGTCCAGCCACGGGACGTTGTCACGTTCGCGATCGTTGCCATCGGCTTTGCCGCGGTCGCGATCGCAGCGTCGTATCTGCCGGCGCGCCGGGCGGCGGCCGTCGATCCGGCCGTGGCGTTGCGTATGGAATAAACCATTTTGGAGGAGCGTCAGCTATGTTGCACTTGTTGCTAGCGTTGATTATTTCCACGTCGCTGTCCGGCGCGCCGTCCGGGACCCTGCGGGATCCGTCCGGGCGCGTGCTGCCCGGCGCGGTCGTGCGGCTCGCCGCGATCGGATCCGACGCGGTGTACGAAACGACCAGCGGCCCCGACGGGGCCTTCCAGTTCGGCGAGGTCCCGGACGGTGACTACATGATGTCGGCGAGACTGCCGGGTTTTCTCGGCTCGCGTCAACGGATTCGCGTCATGGCGGCGATGCAGCCCATGGACTTCACGGTGCCAGTTGCCACATTGCATGAAAACATCACCATCCGCGGTGCGTCCGGCGCGCCTCCGGCGACGTCTGGTGCGAGCGGTGCGCGTCCCCAACCGGCGAAGCCGGCGTGCGGCACCGCCGAAGTGGGCGGCAATCTGAAGCCGCCGATGAAACTCAAGGACGTGAGGCCGCGTTACAAGCAGGAATTAGTCGACAGCAACGTGTCAGGCACGGTGCTGCTGCATGCGGTGATCGATACGAATGGGAAAGTGCGGCAGATTGAAGTGATGTCGCCGAGGAGTGCCGATCTGGAGGAAGCGGCGATCGAAGCCGTGAGCCAGTGGGAGTTCAGCCCGACCTATCTCAATTGCGAGCCGATCGAAGTGCGCATGTTCGTCACCGCCAACTTCATCGTCGAGCGGTGACGGTCTGGATGTTTAGCGAACGGCGACGCTGGTAGCGACCGTCGACGGCGTCATGGATTCGGCGACGCCGGCTGTCACCTGCGTCGCCGCTGACCTTGTCGTCTGTGCTTGCGGATCGTCTTGATACAGCACAAGCAGTAACAGTGTGAGCACCAACGAGATGCCGAGCGCCGCGAAAACCCTGCCGAGCAATTCCATATTCATCGATAGTGCATTTCCGATGCCAGCCCGTCCAAGGTCTGATTACCTCGGAGAATGCCTCGAAAACGTGTTCCCAGGTATCGGCAGGTCCGTCAATTGCGAATAGTTGACATGGTCGAGCTGTAAGAAGTCCTCGCGAGGCTCAGCATGCATACCTGAGCTTCGCTTCGCCCGGGGCTAATTTGCCGACCGCGCCTCCGGCGCGGCGGGCGCCTTGAAGGCTCCTTTCAGCGGGTCAAGGTGCAGGACTTCCCACAGCACCATGCCGACGCCGGCCATGATTGCGACGTCGGCGACGTTGAAAATTCCCGTCCGGATGGGGCCGACGCCGATATTGAGGAAGTCGATCACGCTGCCGATCGCCAGCCGATCGGTCAGGTTGGACAGCCCGCCGGCGAGGAACAGCACCAAACCGCACCTGGCGGTTCGAGACCAGCGATAGCGTGCGGCCAGGAAGCCGGCAAAGCCGAGGAACACGGCGTTGCCGAATTGAAACAGCCCGGCGCGAGCGGTCGGCGACCACTTCGCCCCTGTACCCAGAAATGCACCTGGATTCTCGTGATACTGAAGCCGAACGGTATCGGCCAGAAACGATTGATGCGGTGTGCCCGCCAACGCGGTGACGGCAAAGTGCTTCGTGACGCGGTCGCACCCGGCGGTGCCCGCGATCAGGAGGCAGATCAACACACCTCTCCTGAGATCGAACATCGGTAGAGCCACTTTCTGGGGTCCGCCTACGCCCTACGGGCCACGGCGCGACAAGTTTGTGGGAGCGACGAGATTCTAGCATGCGCGCGGCTCTGACCTGTCTGCCGTACCGCGAAGCGCGAAGGTGGAGGACCCGCCCCCAAGTACGGTGGGCCTACTCGGAGCGGTAGTTCGGAGCTTCCTTCGTAATGGTCACGTCGTGGACGTGGCTCTCGCGGAAGCCGGCATTGGTGATCCGGATGATCTCCGCGTCGCGCTGCAAGTCCGGAATCGTCGGCGCGCCGCAATAACCCATTCCAGCGCGCAAGCCACCCAGCAACTGGTGCACGACCATCGCCAGACTGCCTTTGTGATGCACGCGGCCTTCGATGCCTTCGGGAACGAGCTTGTCCATGCTCTGTGGCTTTCCGGCCGGTGAGGTGCCGCTCTCGAGCTCGAAGTCGTCCTGGAAATACCGGTCACGGCTGCCTCGCCGCATCGCGCCGATCGATCCCATGCCGCGATATTCCTTGTAGGTGCGGCCCTGATACAGGATCAACTCGCCCGGGCTTTCGTCGGTGCCTGCGAACAAGTTGCCGGCCATCACGCAGCTGGCGCCCACTGCGAGCGCCTTGACCACGTCGCCCGACGTGCGGATGCCGCCGTCGGCGATGATCGGAACGTTGCGTTTCGCTGCGGCCGCGGCGCATTCGGCGATCGCGGAAATCATCGGCAC
>DASVFC010000379.1:0-7164 GCA_036380235.1 Vicinamibacterales bacterium | reverse complement strand
GGCAAGGCCGCCGACGCTCGCCGACGTGGTCTTGGCCACCGGCGTCTCTCGCACGGTGACCACCGAGCTCTTGGACATCCAACCCATTGTAAGACGCGGGCGGAACCCCCGTCGAACCTTCGTCGAACCCTCGTCGAACCTCCGTCAGAACCCTCGTCGAACCCCGTCCGCCCCCCGTGGAACGAGCGTGGTAACATTCGTTTTTTTGGGTGCCCGTTCGGCAAGGGAAGCTGGGTGAAAGTCCCACACGGTCCCGCCACTGTAAGCGGCGCGTAGTGCCGCGAGTCAGGACACTTGCTGAAACCGGGTCATTTCACCTTGGGCGCGCGCGACGCCTGGAAGGCGAGTCGATCTGTTTTCTTCCCTCACCGCCGAACACGTCTGTTTTCGCTACGCCGCCACCGCCCCGCTGGTGGTGGATGACGTCAGTGTCAGCCTCGCTGAAGGCACGCTGACCGGCATCCTCGGCCCAAACGGTTCCGGCAAAACCACCCTGCTCCGCCTACTCAGCGGGACGCGGCGCCCCTCTTCTGGCCGTGTCCGGCTCGGCGATCGGCCGCTCGATGAATTGTCGCGGCGCGAAGTGGCGCAGCACATTGCCGTGGTGCCGCAGGAAACGCAGCTCGCGTTTGAATACTCGGCGATCGAGATCGTGCTGATGGGGCGCCATCCGCATCTCGGCCTGTTCACCGTCGAAGGACCAGCGGATCTCCGCATCGCGCGCGACGCGATGGCATCCACCGGCACCAGCGCGCTGGCCGATCGGCCCTTCGATCAATTGAGCGGCGGCGAGAAGCAGCGCGTGGTGATCGCCGCCGCGCTGGCGCAATCGGCGCGCCTGTTGCTGCTCGACGAGCCGACGGCATCGCTCGATCTCGGTTACCAGCTCGAGGTGTCGGCTCTGCTGAAGACGCTCAATCGCGATCACGGCGTCACCATGGCCATCTCGACGCACGACCTCAATCTCGCCGCGTCGATCTGCCGCGAGTTGATCCTGATGCGCGGCGGTCGGGTGATTGCCGCCGGCCCCACGCACGACGTATTGACGCCGGAGAACGTGCGCCGGCTCTATGACGTCGAGGCCGACGTGCACGTGCACGAAGACACCGGCCACATCACCGTCGTGCCCGTGCGCCGCCTTCACCCATGAACGTCCGCAAGCGGATCACGATTGTCGTCCTTGCCAACGCCGCCTTCACGCTGGCCGTGCTGCTGGTGGCACCGACGGTGGGCAGCACGCCGATCGCGTTGTCACGCGTGTTCGACCAATCGATGCCGTGGGAGTCCAACGTCGACGCGCAGATTTTTTTTGTGGCGCGACTGCCGCGGGTGCTGTCGGGAGCGCTGGTTGGCGCCGCGCTCGCCGCTGCCGGCGTGGTGCTGCAGGCGATGTTGCGTAATCCCCTGGCCACGCCGTTCACGCTTGGCGTGTCAGCCGGCGGCGCGCTGGGTGCGATGATCGCCATCGCGCTCGGGCTCGATGTCGGCGTGCTCGGTGTCACGTCCGTGCCGATCGCCAGCTTCATCGGCTCGCTGGTCGCGATCGCAATTGTCTACGGCCTTGCCACCTCACAGAAGCGTGGCTTGTCCACGAACGTGTTGCTGCTCGCCGGCGTCACGTTGAATTCGTTCTTCTCCGCGCTGATTCTGTTCGTCCAGTTCATCGCCGACTTCACGCAGGCATTTCGCGCCGTGCGATGGCTGATGGGCGATCTCGACGTCGGCAGCTACTCGCCGATTGTTGCCGCTCTCCCTTTCCTGGTGTGCGCGTTTGCGGTGTTCGCGATCCTGCCGCGCACACTCAACCTGCTGACGTTGGGCGAAGACGTCGCCGCCGCGCGTGGTGTGGAAGTCGTGACCGCGCACCGCTGGGCCTTCTTCAGCGCGTCGCTGGCCACCGGCGCCGCCGTCTCGCTGGGCGGGCCCATCGGCTTCGTCGGCATCATCGTGCCGCACCTGGTCCGGCTGATGGTGGGCTCGGATCATCGCGTGGTACTGCCGGCGGCTGCGTTATTCGGCGCCGCCTTCACCGTATTGTGCGACCTCGTCGCCCGCACGATCATCGCGCCACTCGAACTGCCGGTCGGCATCATCACGGCACTGATAGGAGGGCCGTTCTTTCTATGGCTCTTAGTGAAAAAGTCTTGAACACGAAGGACACGAAGGACACGAAGAATAACTATCTAAATACCAGTGCCGCTAAGCGCGGCCTGGCCTTTGGACGAAAGCACGTCCTGGCATTTAGAAAAGTTTTCTTCGTGCCCTTCGTGTCCTTCGTGTTATTTCTCGGTGCCACTACGCAGCCGGAGCCGCACCGAATCGTCTCTCTCGTCCCGGCGCTTACGGAGATGCTGTTCGCGATTGGCGCCGGCCCTCAGGTCGTCGGCGTCTCGAGCTACGACAAATTTCCCACGGACGTGCAGTCGCTGCCGCGCGTCGGCGCCTTGCTGGATCCAGACACCGAACGCATCCTCTCCCTGAAGCCCGATCTCGTCATCACCTACGGCAGCCAGGTGGACCTGCAAACGCAGTTGCAGCGGGCGTCGATTGCGACCTTCGATTACCGGCACGGCGGTCTCGACCACATCCTCGTCACGCTCAGACAGCTCGGCCGGCGGACCGGCCGCATGAAGGAAGCTGAGACGGTTGCCACCGGCATTGAAGCGCGCATCAACGCGATCAAGTCACGTGTCGCCGGCAAACCGCGCCCGCGCACGCTGCTTGTATTCAGTCGCGATCCTCGGGCGCTGCGCAACATCTATGTCAGCGGCGGCTCAGGCTTCCTGCATGACATGCTGGTGACGGCCGGTGGACAAGACGTGTTTGGTGACGTGAAACGTGAATCGGTCCAGGCCACCACCGAGACCATCCTCGCGCGCTCGCCCGACGTGATTCTCGAGATTCGACCGGACGATATTCCCGCCGGTAAGGAGCTCGACGAGGAAATGGCGACGTGGGCACGGCTCGCCTCGGTGCCCGCCGTGCGGAACAAGCGGGTCTACTTCATCACCGGCCAGCAGATGACGGTTCCAGGGCCGCGCGTGGTCGAGGGAATCGAGCGGATGGTGCGCGCGCTGCACCCGCCGGCGGTGAAGTGAGGGATGGATGAGGGATGAGCGAAGAGGACGAGGGGACCGCGACGGGATGAGGGGAACGGGACGAGAGATATGAGGGGAAAGGACGAAGGATGAGGGGGAAGCAGGGGGGAATGAGGGGATGAAAGTGCTGCTGTCGTGGTCCACGGGGAAGGACTCGGCGTGGATGCTGCACGTCATCAACCAGCAGTATCCCGGCGCTGCGGCGGCCCTGTTGACGACCACGAACCAGGCGTTTAATCGTGTGGCGATGCATGCGGTGCGCCGGGAGATGCTCGAGGCGCAAGCGCGCGCGGCTCGTCTACCCCTTCACGTAGTGCCGCTGCCGTGGCCATGTTCGAATGAGCAGTACGAGGCAATCATGCGCGCGGCCGTTGCCGGATTCGTCCGCGACGGGTTCACGCACGTGGCGTTCGGCGACCTGTTCCTCGAAGACGTGCGCAACTATCGCGAGTCGCGTCTTGCCGGTTCCGGCCTCGAACCGCTGTTTCCAATCTGGAAGATCAAGAGCACGCTCGAGCTCGCCGACGAGATGATCGCCGCCGGCTTGCAAGCCCGCCTCACCTGCGTCAACCCGAAGCGCCTCGATCCGTCATTCTGCGGGCGCCTCTTCGATCGCGCGTTCATCGCTGACTTGCCGGCGGATGTGGATCCCTGCGGCGAGAACGGCGAGTTCCACTCGTTCGCCTTCGCGGGCCCGATGTTCGACCATCCGATCCCGCACCGCCTCGGCGAAATCGTCGACCGCGATGGCTTCACCTTCGCCGATATTGAATTGCTGCCGCCTGCCTGACATGTCGTACCCGAAACGGATCGTTTGCCTCACAGAAGAGACCACCGAAACGCTGTACCTGCTCGGCGAAGGCGATCGCGTCGTCGGAATCTCCGGCTACACGGTGCGGCCCCCGGAAGCGCGCGAGAAGCCAAAGGTGTCGTCTTTTCTTCACGCGCGCTACGAGAAGATCGAGGCGCTGCGGCCCGATCTGATCCTCGCCTTCTCCGATCTGCAGGCCGAGATCACCAACGACCTCGTCAAGCGCGGCTATCCGGTGTTCACCTTCAACCAGCGCAGCGTCGCCGAGATCCTGCAAATGATCCGCGTACTCGCCGGCATCGTCGGCGTCGCCGCCAAGGGAGACGCGCTGGCGGCGCAGTTCGAGCGCGGGCTCGATAAGATCCGCGAGCGGGCCGCGACGCTGCCGTATCGTCCCAAGGTGTTCTTCGAGGAATGGTACGACCCGCTAATCAGTGGGATTCGCTGGACCGAAGAGCTCGTTCGCATCGCCGGCGGCGAACCAATTTTTCCCGAGCTCGACAACGCGTCGCTGGCCAAGGATCGCATCGTCAGCAGCGAGCAGGTGATTGCCCGCGCGCCCGACGTGATCATCGGATCGTGGTGCGGCAAGCCCGTGCGACCGGCGCGGATCGCGGCACGACCCGGCTGGAGCGATGTGCCGGCAGTGAAGAACGGCCGCATCTACGAAGTGAAATCGTCCTACATTCTCCAGCCCGGACCCGCGGCGCTGACCGAAGGCGTGCAACAGCTCGAACGAATCATCCGTGCCAGCGTGCAAGCAACGTGAAGCGGTGGGCGGCGGAGACGAGCTGGGCCGGACGCCGTTACAATGATGGGATGACCAGATTTGCTGTTGCCTTTCTATTGACCGTGGCCGTGGCCGGATGCCGTTCGAATGATGGGAGCCCTGCGGCGCGGCCCGCGGCCGGCCCGAACGTATGGGCCGCCGTTGATGGCCGCCAGATCACCCGCGATGAGGTCGAGAAGGCATACCGCCGCGAAGGCCCCACGCAACAACAGCTGCAACAGCAGCCGCGTGCCGAGGAACAGGTCCTCAACGACAAGCTGCAGCTGCTCAACCAGATGATCGCGCAGGAGTTGCTGATCGCAAAGGCCGGCGAGCTCAAGGTCGAAGTCACCGACACCGAGCTCGATAACGCCTACAACGAGGCGAAGAAGAACATCACCGACGATCAGTTCAACAAGGAGCTTGCCGGCCGCAACCTCACCGCCGCCGACATGCGCGACAGCCTTCGCCGCGACATGCTGGCCAACAAGGTGATGGAGCGCGAAGTGGTCAGCAAGGTCACCGTCACAGACGATGAGATCAAGCAGTTCTTCGAGGCCAACCGCAGCGCCTTCAACCGGCCCGAGGACGCGTATCACATCGCGCAGATCGTGGTGACGCCGGTGCGCGCCAACCAGCAGGTCAATCGCTCCGGCAACGACGCCGGCTCGCCGCAGGAAGCCCAGGCCAAGGCGCAGATGCTGATGGAGCGCATCAAAGCCGGCGCGTCATTCGCGGAACTGGCCGCCGATTTCTCCGAAGATCCGGAGTCGGCGCAACGCGGCGGTGACCTCGGCTTCGTGCCGATCTCGCAGCTCAATCGCGTGCCGGCGCCGCTGCGCGATGCAGTGCTGAACGCGCAACCCGGCGCGGTGAACCTGGTCGGCATTCAAGGCGGCCAGACGATCGTGCTGGTGGTGGCGAAGGACACGGCTGGCCAGAAGGATCCGAGCATGCCGGCAGTGCGCGAGATGATCAGCAACACGCTCAAGGGCCGACGCGAAGAGCTGCTGCGCGCCGCGTTTCTCAACTCGCTGCGGAACGACGCGACCGTGATCAACTACCTCGCCGATCGCATCGTTGAATCGCAGGGCAAGGCGACGCCGACGCTGGCGCCCGCCGCACCCGGTAAGTAAGCCGCTACTTGTAGCGCGGCACCGTCCGCGGCATCGGCTGATCGATGCCCGGACGCTCCGCCGCATCTCCGACCATCCAGATCGAGGTCAGCACGGTGCGCGCGATCGCGTGCACCTGTGCCGGATCGAGCGCGCGCGCCTCGTCTGCAGGCAGGTGATAGCGGTTGTGTATGCCCGTGGTGAAGCCAATCGTCAGCACACCGCGCTCGAGGAACGGTCCCGCGTCGGTGCGCGGGTAGAAGAACTCGCTCTCCGGAGTATCGTGCTGGCGGTTGAAGCGCAGTTTCAAGTACGACTCGTTGACGCGATCGAGCAGCACTGACGCCTGCGCGCTCAACGCGCGAGGCCCAATCAGGAACACTTCATTGCGTTCGGTCACGCCGGCCGATGCCGCGTCAGCGGTGCCCGGCGCCCGGCTGGCGCCGATCATGTCGATGTTGAAATGCGCCACCACGCGATCGAGCGGCACCGGCGGCGACTGCACGAACCGGCGCGTGCCCCACAGACCCTGCTCCTCACCGCTGTCCCAGACGAAGACCACGGTTCGCTTCGGCTTCGGTGCGGCTGCCATCCGTTCCGCGATCGACAGCACCGCGGCGCTGCCAGACGCGTTGTCATCTGCCGAGTTGTAAACCGCATCGCCATCGAACTCGCGCGAACCAACCGCGCCGTCAAGGTGTGCGAACACCGTGACCGCCTCGTCTTTCACTTTCGGATCCGCTCCCGGCATGATCGCCACCACGTTGTACGGGCGATAGATCGTTCGCGCCCCGATCGGCACGTTGATGCGAACGGACTTCTTGAGCTGAAACGATGCCGGATAGTCGCCGGTTTGTGCGGCACGCAACGCGGCCTCGGCATCGAGCGTCTCGCCGTCGAGTAGCGCGCGCGTCACCGGCGGCGACAGCAGCATCGAGGTGATCGGCATCGCCTGGTACGCCGACGGCACCGACGGCTCGAGCTCCCGGCGGACCGTGTTCGCCGATTTGATCTCGTCCCATCGCACCAGTTCGGCGGCCTGCGTGATGAACAGCACGCCAGCGGCACCGCGTTCAGCGGCGGCGGCCAGCGGCGAAATGGCGCCGGGGGTGATGCGGCCAACCTGCGGCACTTCCACGCCGCGCGGCAGAGCGCGCGGACCGTGCGCGAGCACCAACTTCCCGGCCACATCGAGGCCGGCGTATGGATCGATGTTGCGTTCGGGAATCACCCAGCCGTGGCCAACGTAGACCACCGGCAGCTCGCCGGCAATCGCCGCGTTCAGCGAGCGCATCGCGAAGTCGCGGCCGAACGAGAAGCGACGGCCGGCGACCTCGATTGCGGCTGTATCCACGTCGACGTGCGACTCGT
>DASVFC010000378.1:0-8353 GCA_036380235.1 Vicinamibacterales bacterium | reverse complement strand
CGCTGATGGTGTTCGATGCCGACTCAGGGGCGGCGCTGCTGCCGAAGCCGCTTGCTGTTGGGCGGGGCGCTCATGACATCTGTATCTCCACACTATCGGGCAAGGCCTACATCACCGCGGAGACCGACAATCGCGTCACGGCGGTGGACATCGCCGCACTGCTCGACGCGGCGACCGAGGCAGACATCGATGCGTTCGTTACCGAGTCGATTGCCGTAACGCCGCTCCCGCATCACATCGAACCGAGCCACGACGGGCGTCTCCTGTACGTCACGCTGGCATCGCATACACCGACGTCCGGGTCGCCGCAGTACGCGGTCATCGACACGACCAATCATTTCGTAACGTATACGACGACGAGCGAGAATCCCGGCGCGCGGGCACACGCTGTCTTCCCGACGAGGCATGGCGACACCGTGTACGTGGCGCACGACGTGGGGAACGAGGTGTCAGCGTTGGCCGCCGCTTCGGGCGACATCGTCTTCAGTACGGCCACCACGATCAACCCGCCGCAGTCGATTGCACGAGCCGAGGAGGTGGTGGCGACACGAGCCGGCGACCAGCTTTGGGTCGCGGCGCGCGGCGATGGTTCCGTGAAGCGCGTCGATCTCGCATTCCCTTACGCCATCGCATCAATCGCGGTCGGGGTGCAGCCCGAATCGGTAATGCTCACCCCATCCGAACACACGCTGGTGGTCAGCTCGCGTGGCATGCCAGCCTCGCTGGCATTCGTGGATACGCGTGCCGGCGCCCTCGTCGATACCGTGCCGATCGCCGGGCCCGGAACCTTCGGCAACCTCGCGGTGATGAGCGACGACGGCCGGTATGTGTATGCGACCTACGACGCCGCTATCGGCGGCGTCGGTGGCGTTGCGGTAGTGGACGTTCGCACGCGAGCGGTCGTACAGACCTGGGACTATCCGGGCACCGGTCGCCCTCACGGCATCTGGTATTTGCGGAAGAGTCGATGATCGCCTCTGCCGCAGCATCGCGCACACCACGCGCGCCCAACCTATAGGAGGCTCGACGGTGCTGCGCCAAAGACCGCTGCGACGCTCGATAAGTCGCGCCAACAGCCATTCCGGCAGTTGGCGCGCTTTCGTTGCGTTCCTCTGCGGGAGGGATATGGCGACCGCATAACGACATGAGACGTGTCCTCGTCGACTTCTCGCCGCGATGACCATGAAGAGCAAGAGCGATCACCGCCACCCACCTATCCCCGTCTCACACAATGGCTCGACACGTTGGACACTCGATGTAATCACCGGTACATCGCCGACGCATCAAGGCCCACTACCGGGCCGCACGACACAAGTCCACCGCGCGGAAAAGTCACAGGAGTGGGAAGAATTCCGCGTTCGTTGACTCGCCATCGTCGGGATCACTGGCGTTGGCCTTGGCCTTCACCTTGCTGTCTCACTGAGTGGCTGTGTGGACGGCGCACACGCGAACGCGGTAGCGGTCTTGTTGCGGTCGACATTCGAGGCGTCGGTAAGAGTGCGCATTCGAAGCCGATCGAAGTCAGGAATGGAAACGATGTTGACAGTTCTCGGCGTCCTGGGCGGGTGGCTCGCGCTGCAAACCATCTTCTCGCGCGCGATCAGCGCGAATTGCCCGGGGTGCCTGATTGCGGATTGCCCCTCCCCGCCGCAAGAAGAACTCGACAAGGTGGAGGCGTGATGATCAGGATCGCCATCGCCGCTGCCGTATTCGCAGTGCTTACGCCGGCGCGGCTCAGCGCCGGTCAGCCGACGCCGCTGACGCCGGCCGTGTCGCATGCGCAGGCGGCGCGGTTATACGAACGCGCCTGCGCCAACTGCCACGGCCCGGACGGCCGCGGCGCGTCACGCGCGCTGGCGACGTTCAGCGACCCGCTGCCCGACTTCCAGGATTGCGCGTTCGCGACCCGCGAGCCCGACACCGATTGGCTCGCCGTGATTCACGACGGCGGGCCGGCGCGCGCGTTCGGCCGCATGATGCCTGCGTTCTCGGGCGCGTTGACGCTTGAGGAAATGACCATGACGCTCGAGCACGTGCGCACGTTCTGCCGCGATCGTGCGTGGCCGCGCGGCGAGCTGAACCTGCCGCGTCCGCTCGTCACCGAGAAGGCATTTCCCGAAGACGAAGCCGTCATCACGACCGCGGTGAACACGACCGGCAGCGGTACGGTGAGCAGCAAACTCGTTTACGAACGGCGCGTCGGTTCGCGCAGCCAGTTTGAGGTCGTGGTGCCGTTCTCTTTCCTGCAACAAGGCGGCAACGAGGAGTGGTCTGGAGGTATCGGCGATCTGACGCTGGGGGTGAAGCGCGCGTTCGCGCACAGCCGCGAGCGCGGGTCAATCGTCAGCGCCGCCGCCGAGATCATCCTGCCCATAGGTGATGATGCGCTGGGACTGTCCAAGGGCACGGCGGTGTTCGAGCCATTCGTGTCGATGGGCCAGGTCCTGCCCCGCGATGCCTTCGTACAGGCGCAAGCAGGCGTCGAGCTGCCGTTCGATCGCAACAAGGCGACGCCGGAGGCGTTCTGGCGGGTGGCCGGCGGCATCAGCCTCACCCAGGGCATGTTCGGACGCGCGTGGTCGCCGATGGTCGAAGTGGTCGCCGCCCGCGAGCTCGAAAGCGGCCAGAAGACGCATTTCGATTTCGTTCCGCAAATGCAGGTCACGCTGAGCACACGACAACACATCATGGGCAGCATCGGCGTGCGCGTGCCGGTGAATCATCGCGAGGGCCGGCACCCGCAAGTGCTGTGCTATCTGCTCTGGGATTGGTTCGACGGGCCGCTGTTTGGAGGATGGTGAGCCATGCGCGTCAAGACGCTGCTCGTGATCGGTGCCATGGCGTGGGCGGCAGTTGTGATCGCCGCGGCGGCGCCGGCCGGACGGCAGGCGCGGGCATCGGCCCCGGCCACCGCGGCGACTCCACCGCTGTTCGAAACCGCGGATCGATGCCAGGCGTGCCACAACGGCCTGGTGACGCCGTCGGGCCGCGACGTGTCGATCGGCGTCGACTGGCGGACATCGATGATGGCGCACGCCGCCCGCGATCCGTACTGGCATGCAGCAGTGCGCCGCGAGGTCCTCGATCATCCTGCGGCGGCAAGCGCGATCGAGCATGAGTGCTCGCGTTGCCACATGCCGATGGCGCACGTGACCGAGGCGGCCGGCGGCGCCACCGGCCAGGTGTTCGCGCACCTGTCAGGCGCGGTAGCGGCCACGCCGCTCGACGCGCTCGCCGCCGACGGCGTCTCGTGCGCCAGCTGTCACCAGATTCAGGCAGACAAACTGGGCACGCCGGAAAGCTTCACCGGCCATTTCGTGATCGACACCACGACACCCGCCGATCAGCGCGTCATTTTCGGCCCATTCGCCATCGAGCAAGGCCTGCGGCAGCTGATGCACTCCGCGTCGACATTCGTGCCTGCGGAAGGAGCACACATCAGATCGTCGGAGATGTGCGCGACCTGCCACACGCTTTACACGCACGCCCTCGATGACGATGGCACCGCGATCGGGACATTGCCGGAACAGGTGCCGTACCTCGAGTGGCGTCACAGCTCGTTCCGCGACACGCACAGCTGCCAGACCTGCCACATGCCCGCGGTCGGCGAACCGGTCCGTGTGTCGAGCACGATGGGCGAACCGCGCGACGACGTTCTTCGTCACACCTTTCGCGGCGCCAACTTCTGGATGCTGCGCGTGCTCAATCGCTTCCGCAATGAGCTCGGTGTGACCACGCTGTCCCAGGAGTTGGAACGCGCAGCCGCTGACACGCTCGTCCATCTCGAGCGCGAATCGGCGCTTCTGCGAGTGGAGCACGCCGCGCGCACCGAGGGCGCTGTGGTCGTCGACGTGCGCGTCGCCAATCGCGGCGGCCACAAGCTGCCGACGGCATACCCGTCGAGACGCGCGTGGCTCTACCTGCGGATCGCTGACGAGTCGGGACGGACCTGGTTCGAGTCGGGCGCGGTCGATTCCACCGGCGCCATCGCCGGGAACGACAACGACGCGGACGGCTCAACGTTCGAGCCGCATCATCGGCAAATCACCGGCGCGAACGACGTGCAGATTTATGAGGCGATCATGGCCGACGCCCGCGGCCGCGTCACCACCGGCCTGCTGTCGGGCGTTCGCTACGTGAAAGACAACCGGTTGCTGCCTGACGGTTTCGACAAGACCACAGCCCACGCTGACATCGCGGTGCATGGCGACGCCGCCGCGGACCCGGACTTCATGGGCGGCAGCGATCGGGTTCGCTATCGCGTGCCGGTCGATGCGGCCGGTGCGCTCACCGTCACGGCGGAACTGCGCTATCAGTCGGTGGGCTACCGCTGGGCGCACAGCCTCCGCACGCGGCCCGCGTTGGAGACCAGCCGGTTCGTGCGCTATTACGAGGCCATGAGCCACCTGACTACGGCGACGCTCGCCGAAGCGACGACGAGCATCCCGTAGGCGCCGGCGCGTGTGCGGCGGCTTGTCGCGAACCTCGCCTGCCCGGGCGTGTCCAGAACGCCAACGCGCAGAATCATCAGAACCGGACTCGCTCCCCGGCCAGTGCCTGCGGACTTTTTCAGGATGAAGGACGAAAGAACCCGCGTCTGTCGGACGCGTGGACTGCAAACATTCAGTCATCTCACCAACATTGAGGCGGCACACAGCTTGCCTTCCACCGATTGCGGGTGTGGCTTCGAACGATGCACTTAAGGAAAGGCTTCCCGCGATGCAACCGCGTCACGACGGCCGATTATGGAACCTGCGCGCCCTGCTCGAATCAACGGCGACTCCGTTTGCCATCGTCGAGTACCGACCACGCGTCACCATCTTCCGTCAAGGCGATCCGTGCGACAGCGTGATGCACATCGAGACGGGTCGAGTGTGGCTTGCCGTGACGGGCTTCAGCGGTAAGGAGGCGATTTGCGCTTTGCTCGAGAAAGGCGCGTTCCTGGGTGAAGAAGCACTCGTCGGCCAAGGCGAACGGCGACAGAGTGCGACCGCTATGACGGCTACGGAGGTGCTCGTCGTTGCGCCGGCAGACGTCGCTCGCCTGCTTCGAACGCAGCCGCGACTCCTCGACGCGTTCATCGCACACCTCCTTGCGCGAAACAGCCGTCTCGAGGCCAATCTGACCGCCCAGTTCTTCCATTCCAGCGAGCAGCGCCTGGCGCATCTGCTGCTCCTGCTTGCGAATCACAACGAGCGGCGACCGCGCCGCCCTTGCCCACTGCCCGGTCTCTCGCAAGAGATCCTCGCGGAAATGGTCGGGACCACACGCTCGCGTGTGAACGGTTTTCTGGGCAGGTTCAAGAAACTTGGCTTCGTCGAAAAGCACAGCGGAATCCTCTACGTAGACCCGGGTCGCCTGCCGGCCGTTCTCGGTGGCCACCAAAGTGTCCCGATCGCCGCATCCACAGTTCCGCAGGCTCCGACACCGCACGAGAGACACTGGCTTCTGGCGGGGTGACGACGCGCAGCGTCGACTGGACAGGATGAGGTGCGCACGACACGTTCGGCAACCCGAGGCCAGGGCTGGCCGCGTCGGTGCTATTCGGGAGAAGCGTAGTGCAGGCGCGAACTATTTCCGTTGCACACCCAAATTCCCAATCGACCAGCCGTTCGTCGGCCTGTGGCTCGATGCGCCACAGATGCTGTCGCGAGTTGAGAACCGATCAGGGGATGCCTCGGATGCGGAGATCGAGGTGAACAGGCAGCAGCTCGCTTGTCGATTCGACCCGCTCCGCTGGCATCGCATCGATGCCGCTGGCGGGGGCCAGCAAGTCAGAGATCGGTGCCGCAACATTATTACAGGGCGACGCCAGCGTCGAAGCGGGCGCCGTCTCGATGAGCGGCACAAAGCTTGCGTCCGCTTTTCTTGATTCTTGCGCAGGAGGACACGAGATGAACGCAATCAAGGTGGCCGCAATCGTGCTCATCGCAGCTGGTGTCCTGGGGTTGGCCTCTGGCAGTTTCAGTTACACCAAGGACACCCACGAGGCTAAGGTTGGTCCAATCGAACTGTCGGTGAAAGACAGGGAGACGGTCACCATCCCTGTGTGGGCTGGCGTCGGCGCGATCGTGGTGGGCGGCGCCCTTCTGCTGGTTGGTGGAAAGAAAAGCTAGTGACGGCAAGATATCGACCCAGCGCGCGACTGCTCGGCCTAGAGGGATTGCCATGCTGTATGAGTTCATCGCCACCTATCGCGATCCGATCATTGCGCGCGCGCGTCAGAAACTGACGGCGCGGCCATGGCCGTCCGTATCCCCCGAGGAACTCGAGAACGGTGTCCCGCTGTTCCTGACTCAGCTGTCGGAAAAGCTCCGATCGCAGTCGACCGGCGCCGCCCATTCGCAGGGCGCCATCGGCGCCGGCGCGACGCGACACGGGCGGGATCTAATGGCTTTGGGATTCACGGTCTCCCAGGTCGTTCACGACTACGGCGACATCTGCCAGGCGATCACCGAAATTGCCATCGAACACGAAGTCCCGATCACCACCGACGAATTCAAGACGCTGAACGGCTGTCTGGACACCGCAATCGCGGAGGCGGTGACCGAGCACGCCCGCATCACGGCGCAATCGCGGTCCAGTGAAGAATTCGAGCGATCCGGACATCTCGCGCACGAGACTCGTGATCTGCTCAACACCGCGATCCTCGCGTATCAAGCTCTGAAGCAAGGGACCGTGGCCATCAATGGCAATACCGGCGCCGTACTGGGTCGGAGCCTTATGGGCCTGCGCGACCTGGTCGACAGCACGCTTTCAGAAATCCGTCTTGCGGCCAATCAACAGCGGCGCGAACGGGTTGCGGTGACGCCTTTCCTGAACGACATTGCCGCGGCTGGGAGGCTCCACGCCGAGTCCCGGGGACTCCACCTGGTCCTCGAGCCTGGCGAGTCAACGTGGGCGGTCAGGGCGGATCAGCAGGTGCTTGCATCAGCCGTGACGAATCTGCTGAACAACGCTTTCAAGTTCACACCCGCGGGCGGGCGCGTCGCGCTGCGAGCGTCGCTCAACGAAGACAGCCGGCTCCTGATTGAGGTGGAGGACGAGTGCGGCGGTATCCCGGCCAGCGTCGGGGATCCGTTTCAGCCGTTCGGCGAGCGTCGAGGCAGAGACCGGACGGGCCTTGGCTTGGGGCTGTCAATTGCTCGAAAAGCAGTCAGGGCGCACGGTGGAGACATCCACATCCGCAATGCCCCCGGCAAAGGCTGCGTGTTCACGATTGACCTGCCGCTTGCGACCGACACGGTGCCGGCCTAGTGCCTTGGCGTGGCCGGGGAGATCACGCGAGCACGAGCAGAAAAAATTCCACCGGTGTGCGCGAAACTCCGCGCCGATTGCTGGTGACGCGCTGCCGGACTGGCGGCGAAGGCCATTGACCGGCAACATCCAGCAGGTACGCCTCATGCACAGGTCTCCTCAGTAGGAGTACTTCGATGCTGTATACCATTGCCGTCGTTCTCTTGATCTTGTGGCTGCTCGGCCTGGTGACCGGCTATACCGTTGGCGCCTTCATCCACGTCCTGTTGGTGATCGCGGTGGTCTTGTTCCTTGTCGGGTTGGTCAGCGGACGCCGCGTCGTGTAACCGGGGATTGGACCCGGCGTGATCAATCGACATGGCGGCGCCAACGCCTTTCAGGAAAATCGAGATCGCAAACGTATCCCGTAATCGATGCGAGTGCCCGGGCGCCGACGGAGCCTATAACAGGTAGAAAGCGATAATCGAAATCATCGTCGGTGGCAACGCCGCAACCAGCAGCCCGAGCGGATGAATCGCGCCGTCGTCGAAACACTCACGCAATATCGAGAAGCCCGCCGGATTCGGGGCGTTCGCGATCACTGTCAGCCCGCCGCCGGTTACTGCGCCTGCCACGACCGCGTACTTGAATTGATCCGAGAGGCCGGGCACTTGCGCGGCGAGATAAGTCAACGCCGCATTGTCGGTAAGGGCCGTGAGGGCCGTGACGCCGAAAAATACGGCGGTGCTGCTCATCCCCTCGAGCAGGGGCTGCAGCCACCACCGCTGCAATCCGCCCAACACAACCAATCCGGCCAGGAAGAACGCCACCAACAGGCCTTCTCGCAGGATCAACCGGTCTTGATACTTCTGATAGGCGGCGGTGAAACCGAGGAAGTAGAGAAACAAACCCATGAAGACCGCCGGATGGTGCGCGAAGAGCACGACGGCGGCGAGAAAGAACAGGTGCACCGCCATCACCAGCGGGGGGATTGGCGCGGAAGTCTGAGTGGCAGCACCGGCCTCCGGTAGCTGACGCCGGAACAGCAGCGTCACGAGTAGAGCATTCGTCACTACCGCCAGCGCCGCGCGCCAGCCGAACGTGTCGAGCATGAACG
>DASVFC010000377.1:0-5509 GCA_036380235.1 Vicinamibacterales bacterium | reverse complement strand
TTCTCGGCGATGAACTGATCCAAGCGTTCCATCTGCGCGCAGCCGACCGCCGCATTCAGGTTCGGCAAACGATAGTTGAAGGCCGGCCGATCGTGATTGAACGCCCACTTGTGGGGTTGTTTCGCGGTGGTGCAAACGTGGCGAACCGTCTTCGCCAGCGCATCATCATCGGTGACGATGGCGCCTCCCCCGCCGGTGGTCACGATCTTGTTGCCGTTGAAGCTCAACACCGACAACACGCCATAGCTTCCCGCAGGCTTGCCGCGCCACGTCGATCCCAGCGACTCGGTGGCATCGGTAAGGACCGGCAAACCAAACTCGCGTGCCACCTCGTCCAGCGCCTCGTGATCGATGGGCTGCCCGAACACGTGCACCGGCACGATCGCCGCGATGCGCCGTCCGGTGTGGCGGTTGATCAGAGCATTCTGTTTCTTCTCCGCCACGGCGCGGAGGTGGTCGCGCAGCCGTGCGATGTCGAGGCCAAGCGTTTGCGATTCGCAGTCAACCAGGTGCGGCGTCGCCCCGGCCTGCACCACGGAATTCGCACTGGCGACAAACGTCACCGACGGCAGAATCACCTCGTCGCCGCTCTGAACGCCAAGCACCACCAGCGCCGCATGCAGGGCCGCCGTACCGTTGACGGCGGCAAAAGCGTGCTTGCGGCCAGTGCGTTGTGCGAGGGTCTGCTCAAACTGGTCGACGTATTTGCCGAGGTATGACACCCAGCCCGTGTCGATGCAGTCCTGGAGATACTTTGCCTCGTTGCCGAGAAATTCGGGTTCGTGCAGGCCAACGTCGGCGGTGCCCGGCGGCAGCGCCCGCCGCATCGCAGCGACTAATTCGTTCGTATCGAATTGCATTACTAAACCGTGTAGCGACCGACGCGGTATCGAGCGAGGTTCTCCGGTTTCGCAAACCATTCGACGGTGAGGTCCAGTCCCCGTTTGAGCCCATCACGGCCGCCGAACGCCGGCGACCATCCCGCCAGCTGCTTTGCCTTCGACGCATCGGCCAGAAGGCGCTCGACCTCGCTCTTGTCGGGCCGCATCCGTTCGGCCCTGCTAATCACGGTGACATTCCTGTTCATTACCGTGCCGATCAACGTCACCAGGTCGCCAATCGAGATCTCATGGCCGCTGCCGAGATTGATCGTTTCCCCGGCGGTGTTCTCGGCTTCGAGGATCGCGATCATCCCATCGACGGTGTCCTGGACGAAGTTGAAGTCTCGCGTCGGCGACAGCGCACCGAGCTCGATGTTCGTCTTGCCGGCGGCAATCTGCGTGATCGTGGTCGGAATCACCGCGCGCGCTGATTGACGCGGGCCATAGGTATTGAATGGCCGCGCTACAGTAACCGGCAGCTCGAACGAGCGGTAGAACGACAGCGCGATCTGGTCGGCCCCGATCTTGCTCGCCGCGTACGGCGATTGGCCCACCAGCGGGTGCTCCTCGGTGATCGGCACGAACTGCGCGGTGCCGTAGCACTCGGATGTCGAGGTGTGGACGATCTTCGAAGTACCGAGGTCTCGCGCCGCAAGGACGACGTTCAGGGTCCCGGTGACGTTGACGTCAACATAGGATTGCGGCGCCACGTACGAATACGGGATAGCGATCAGCGCCGCTAGGTGCATCACCGCGTCCTGCCCTTTCATCGCGCCACGCACGAAGCCGTTGTCACGGACGTCGCCGGCTACGACCTCGATCGCGTCGCGGATTTCGCGCGGGCTTTCGTCGAGCCAGCCCCACGAATCGAATGAGTTGTAGAGGACCATCGCCCGCACGTTGTAACCGCGGCGGACGAGCGTTTCCGCGAGATGCGACCCGATGAAGCCATCGGCGCCAGTGACCAGCACGTTTTTCATGGACATGTCAGCGTGAAACGGCACCGGGGTGACCGGCGGCCGTGAGCAAATCGAGAATGGCGCGCAACATCGTGCCCGGTGCCTGCGGCGCGAAGAAGCCGTTGGCCGCTCCTGGTGCGGCCGCGGCTGCGCTCGTCACCTGGGCCGCGAGTTCCTCGGGCGACGACACCGTCGGGATGGCGCCGGCCGCGCCGGGGATCGGGCACAACGCGAACACACCACCGGGCGACTGCTGACCGGAAATCGAAATCGCGGCGCGGCCAAGGCCAACCGCTTCGATCAACGCATACGAGGTGTAGCTCACCACCAGGTCGTGGGCGACCATCAGTTGCGACGTGTCGTCGTCTGCTTTCGCCAGCATGCATGACCGGGGGTACCGGGTTGCCAGCACCTCATACTGCGTCGACGCGTGGCGCTCCGATGGATGCACCTTGATCGTCACGCTCGCGCGTGGAAACCGGCCGGACTCGACGCCGTCGAGAAACCGATCGAGAAAGCCGATCGCCTCCGACCGCGTCATCGGCTGAGTCAGGAACAGGACGCGTGGTTGCGCGGTCCGCGGCCGCGACGAGGCCGGGGCTGCACGCAGCCGCTCGATTTCCGCCGACCCAATCACCCGCACATCATCCGGACGCCAGAATGCCTTCTTCAGCGCGCCGCCTCGAAACAGGTCACCAAACACGAAAAAGCGATCCGCTACCGGCATGCCTTCACGGCGCGATGCCAGCGCGCCCGGCCAGCCGTACTCGGGACAACGCGGCCCGAACAGGCCGTGCTGGAACTCGGCAACCGTTGCGCCCGCGTCTTTTGCGGCCGCGACTTCGCCCACCTGATACGGCGCATTGGTCAGCAACACGATCGCCGGCCGCAACCGCGCGAACACCCTCGTCCACGCAATGCGTCGTGCTTCGAACAGCGCCAGCGCATCCACCAACACGCGCTGCCACGTCAGGCCGGCGACGCTCGGCGCAAGAGCCGACAGCTTTTCGGCAAGCGCCCGGGCGGCGTTGCGCACCGCGGGCCGGAAACGCTGCAGCGACGCCAACTGATTAGCGAGATCTGTCGCCACTTCATATACGCGTTCGGCGTGGATCCCGGTGACACCCTTCGAGAGCGCCGGCGGCAAGAGCCACAACTGCTCGGCGTAGTTGCCCAATTCGTCAGGCACATCGCCGAACAAAGCGTCGCGCTGGGTGCCGTCAGCACCACGCCGCGGGTAGGCGCCAGACAGCCACGCGACCCGAGGCTTGTTGACGGCAGAAGGAACTTTGGCGAGCTCGGATCCCAGGCGTAACCACGTTGACGGAAGGCGGCTGAACAAGGAGACACCGCGGAGGACGCGCCTGGCCTCGGGAGATGCCATCGGTTCGGCATCGAGGAAATCGCACAAGCGCGCGTAAATCAGCACCTTCACCGCCGGCCAGGCCAGCCAGCGCCCTATATATATTTCGTGCACGCCTGGCACCGCGTCGGCCTGCTCGAGGACGTCGTAGATTCCAGCCTGGGTTGTGAATCGGGGGTCGATCAAGAAGGTGAACTAACGTTCGGCCGGCGCGACCTGGCCATCTTTCAACACATACCGTTTGCCGGTGTCCGGACATGCGGCTTCGCCGTCGCCGTTAAGCGGCAGATCCAGTCGCGCACCGTGCTCGCTCATCCACCCAACCTGCCGTGCAGGCACTCCCGCCATCAGCGCGTACGGTTTCACGTTGCGGTTGATCACCGCCCCGGCGCCAACGAACGCGTATTGACCGATGGTGACGCCGCAGACGATCGTGCAGTTGGCACCGAGCGTGGCGCCTTTTTTCACCAGCGTGTCGCGGTACTCGTCCTTGCGCACCACCGCGCTGCGCGGGTTGTAGACGTTGGTGAACACCATGCTCGGCCCACAAAACACGTCGTCTTCGAGCGTGACGGCATCGTAGACCGAGACGTTGTTCTGGATCTTGCAGTTATTGCCGATCACCACCGCGTTGCCGACATAGACGTTCTGGCCGAGCGAACAGCGATCGCCGATCACCGCGCCGGCGCTGACGTGGACCCAATGCCAGATGCGGCAGTCCTGGCCGAGCGTGGCGCCAGGGTCGATGATCGCGGTTGGATGAATGGTGGTTGGCATTGGCGGTCTACTTTGGCGGCATGACGCGGGCCCGGAGCTGCTCGGCCGGCGCGGCATCGGTAATCGGCGCGTGGCGAATCTGGTGTGACAATTCAATCGACGGCCGCGCATCCGCGATGCCGAAGCCGCGGCCCGCGAATACTTCCTGGTAGACGCGCGTGTGGAGATCGGTGAATCCCTCGCTGAACTCCAGCTGCCGCCCGTCCACCGTTATCGCTCGGAACGTGGTCTTCGTTCCCGGCTGCGGTTCGAACGGCAGGTCCGACGCTTCCGCCGACAAGTACCATTCGACATCAGCATTGCGCAGCGTCATGGTGCCGGCGGCGCGCTTGAACTCGCGCAGGTTGACGGCCGACGACTGCACGTCGCCGAACAGCCACACTAACAGGTCGAAGAAGTGAATGCCGATGTTGGTGACGATGCCGCCAGAACGTTCCTCGACGCCTTTCCACGACACGTCGTACCACCGGCCGCGCGCCGTCAGGTAGGCGAGCTGGACTCGATGGCGCTTGCCGCCTTCCTGCCGCAGTCTCTCCTTGAACTCGAGGAGGGCCGGATGCAGGCGCAGTTGCAATACCGTGTAGACGCGCCGGCCGGTTTCGTCTTCGAGCTGCTGCAGGCCATCGAGATTCCATGGGTTGATGACCAGCGGCTTCTCGCAGATGACATCGGCGCCGACGCGAAGCGCCAGGCGCATGTGCGAGTCGTGGAGGTAGTTCGGCGAGCACACGCTCAGGTAGTGGACGCGGTCCTCTTCGCGGCCGCGCTTCAGTTTTTCGAGGTGACGGTCGAAGCGCTCGAACTCGGTGAAGAACCTGACGTCGAACGCGTATCGGTCGAGGATGCCGACCGCGTCGTGGGGATCGACGGCCGCGACCAGGCGGTGCCCGGTATCGTGAATCGCTTTCAGATGGCGGGCGGCAACGAATCCGGCGACGCCGGTCATGGCGAAGTTTTTCTGGGTCATCGATCTGCCAATGCCGCCTCGAGGACGGCGGCCAGCTGTGGTGCGGTGACGTCGAGCGAATAACGCGCCTGGATGGTCTGGCGCCCGGTAACCGCCATGCGACGGCGCAAGTCATGATCCGTCAACAGGCGGCTGAGATGATCGATCCAGTCCTGGCGCGTGGAGGCCAGCATGCTGTCTACGCCGTGCGTGATGATCTCGCGGTTGACACCGACCGCAGCGGCGACCACGGGCACACCGCATGCCATGCACTGGATCGCCTTGAATCCGCACTTGCCGCGCGACCAGTCGTCATCGGTGAGCGGATAGACGCCGATGTCGCACGTGTTGAACAGTGACACTTCGTCGGCCATCGACCAGGGAACCACCTGGACGTCGACGCCCGGAAACTCCACCGCGCGTCCCGCGCCGCTCACCTTCAGCGTGAACGGGTGACGCGCCGACACTTCGGCGAGCACATCCTTGATGCCTTCGAGATACGTGAACGTCGTCGGGCTGCCAATCCAGCCCACCACCAGCTTGCGTCCCTCAACCGGAGGTACCTGTGCTCTGGGCACGAAAC
>DASVFC010000376.1:0-6048 GCA_036380235.1 Vicinamibacterales bacterium | reverse complement strand
TCGCGCATCGCTTGCGGCGGGGACGTTGGCGGCCGGCACGGCGGCAGGACTCGAGCAGCTGGTGGCTGCCGGCGGCCGTCACTGGCGCCGCGCTTTACCTCGCCATCAGCAGCATCGGCAACATGCAGTCCAAGTTCATCTACTTCAACTTCTGACGTGACCGACAAATTCATCCTGATCGGCGCCGGGCGGATGGGCATGGCTCATCTGCAAGCGGCGCGTAACATTGGCCTCACGCCCGTAGCGGTCTGCGACGTCGTCGATAGCAACCGGGTGAAAGCTGCGGCCGCTGTTGAACTGCCTCCTGACCGGTTGTTCGACGACGCGGTCAGGATGTTCGAGGCGCATCAGCAGGCCGACCTCGTCATCATCGCGACCACGGCGGATTCGCACCGCACGCTCGTTGAACAGGCGGCGCGGTCAGGCGCACGTCACATCTTGTGCGAGAAACCAATGGCGACGTCGGTCGCCGATTGCGACGCGATGATCGGTGCCTGCGTCGAGTCGGGCAGCCAGCTCGCGATCAATCACCAGATGCGGTTCATGGCGCAATACACCGTGGTTCGTGATGAGCTCGCGACCGGACGCTTCGGGCGGCTGGCGAGCATGACGGTGACCGGCGGGTGCTTCGGGCTGGCGATGAACGGCTCGCATTACTGCGAAGCATTCGCCTGGTTGACGGGATCGCCGATCGTGAACGCGACGGCGTGGTTTTCGGGTGAAGCGTTCAACAACCCCCGCGGCCCGCAGTTCTTCGACCAGGCCGGCGAGATGCGGTTCACCTCGGCCGACGGCCGCCGCTTGCTTCTCAACATCGGCAACGACCAGGGCCACGGCATGACGGTGATGTATGCCGCTCGCTTCGGTCATCTCTTCGTCGACGAGTTCGAGGGACTGTGCCTGGCGACCGCTCGCAAGCCGGAACATCAGTCGATGCCGGTCACGCGCTACGGCATGCCGTGGGATCGCTGGGAGCGCAGGTTCGCGCAGGCCGACAATGTCGGCCCTACCGAAGCGGTGATGCGGGCGTTGCTCGACGGCAGCGGCTACCCGAACGGCACCGACGGCCGCAACGTCGTCGCGGCGCTGGCCGCCGCTTACAAGTCGGCGGCATCCGGAAATGTTCCTGTCAACGTGGATTCACTCGGCGACTACGAGGGCCGTCGTTTCCCCTGGGCCTAAGCGGCCCCTGAGCTTCACACAGACTAGACACCGATAAATGTCGACGAAACAGGCAATCGCGCAGATCACCATCAAGCCGTCGGACCCGATCCGCGAAGCCGCGCGCGTGATTCAGTCGCAGGACATCAAGTTCGCGATCGTCTGCGACGAGTCAGGCAAGCTGCTCGGCACGGTCACCGACGGAGACATCCGGCGGTCGCTCCTGAACGACATCGGCGCCACCGAGCCGGTGGAAAAAATCATGAACCGCCACCCTCAGGTGACGCGGCGCCATGATGACCCGATCAGGCTGCGGCAGCAGATGCGCGAAGCGGTGATTCGCCACCTGCCGGAAGTCGATGCCGAAGGTCGTGTCATCGACATCTTCTTCCTCGATGGCCCCGAACGCTATGAGCCGCTGCCAAACGCGGCGGTGTTGATGGCGGGCGGCCGCGGCGAGCGGCTGCAGCCGTTGACCAGCGAACGGCCAAAGCCGATGCTGTCGATCGGCGGCAAGCCGGTGCTCGAGCGCGCGCTGGAGCACCTCATCGATCAGGGTTTCCGCCGCTTCTATTTCTCGATCAACTATCTCGGTCACGTCGTCGAAAGCCACTTCGGCGACGGCTCGCGCTTCGGCGTGTCGATCTCGTATTTGCGCGAACAAACCCGCCTGGGCACTGCCGGCGCGTTATCCCTTCTCGAACCGCAGCCCCACCCGTTCCTGGTGATGAACGGCGATCTGATCACCAAGGCGCACGTGCGGGCGATGATGGAGATTTGCAACGCCGGCGTCGACGCCGTGATGGCAGCCCGCGAATACGCCTACACCGTGCCGTATGGCTGCCTCGTCGTGGCCGACGGGCGGATCAAGAACATCCACGAGAAGCCCACCGAGCATCGCTACATCAACGCCGGTATTTACGGCCTCGTACCGTCAGCCATGAACTACGTGAGGGCCGATGAACGGCTCGACATGACCGACCTGTTCCGCCGCATGATCGAGGACAACCGCGACGTTCGCTTTCACCCGATCGCCGAGGAGTGGATCGACATCGGCAACCGCGACGATCTCGCCTGGGCCGAACGGCTGTTCGAGACCGAGTCCGATGATTAGCGGTCAGCGCGTCATCGCGATGACCCCGGCCCGCGGCGGCAGCAAGTCAGTGCCGTACAAGAACCTGCACCCGCTCGGCGGTAAACCGCTGCTGGCCTGGCCGATCGAAACCGCCAGGGCGACGCCGGCCATCGATCGCGTGATCGTGTCGACCGACGACGATCGCATCGCCGATGCGGCCAAGGTGCTGGGCGCGGAAGTCTACCGGCGGCCGAACGAGCTCGCGACCGACACTGCGGTCGTGGCGGATGCCATCCGCGATCTATGGCGGCGCTTGAAGGGCGAAGGCGAGACGGCGACAATCCTCGTCCTGCTCGAGGCGACATCGCCTTTCCGCACGCCCGAGATGATCGAGCGCTGCTTGCGGCGCCTGGTCGACGAGCAGCTCGATTCCATCGCCACCTTTCACGAAGCCGAGATCAATCCTGAACGGACGTGGCGCATCGAAGGCGGCGCACCCGAGCCGTTCATACGCGGCGCAATTCCGTGGAAGCCGCGTCAGCTGTTGACGCCGGCATATCAACTCAACGCCGCCGTTTACGCCTTTCGCCCTGATGCGCTGCCGGCTGACTCACCCAGCATCCTCTTTGGCCGCATGGGTGCGGAGATCGTGCCCGCCGATTCTGTCATCGACATCGACACCTTGAAGGACTTCACTTACGCCAATGCCTTACTCCAACCCTGAAGCCGCACCAGCGCTTGCCGATCTGCTGTCGCTCAAAGGGCGCACCGCGCTCGTCGTCGGCGGCGCCGGCCTGCTCGGCGGCGAGATCAGCCATGCGTTTGCCGAGCTCGGCGCCGAATTGTTTATAGCCAGCCGCGACGTCGAGAAGTGCCGCGCCTTCATTCACGGCATCGAAAAGCGTTATCCGGGCTCTAAGGCGCATGCATTCGCCGTGGACATCACCAACCCGGCATCGATCAAGCAGTTGCTGGCCGACGTTGGGGCCAAGACCGGCGGCTCGCTCGACATCCTGGTGAACAGCGGCTGGTCGGGCCGAAAGAACTCGTTCGAATCGATCAGTGATGACGATTGGAATCTCGATATCGAGGTCTGCCTCAATGGCGTCTTTCGCACGGTGAAGGCGGCGGTGCCGCTGCTGAAGGAAAAGCGCGGCAACATCCTCACCATTGCGTCGATGTACGGGCACGTCGCACCTGACTACCGGTTGTATGACGGCGACAAGTTCGTCAACCCGCCAAGCTACGGAGCCGCCAAGGCGGGCGTGCTGCAATTCACCCGCTATCTCGCCAGCTTCCTGTCGCCGCATGGCATTCGCGCCAACTGCATCAGTCCGGGGCCGTTTCCGTTCGAGAGCACACAGCAGGCGAGTCCCGAATTCATTGCCCGGCTCTCGGCGAAGAACCCGCTGAACCGCATCGGCAATCCGCACGAGCTCAAAGGCGCGGCGGCATTGCTGTGTTCGGACGCCGGCTCCTACATCACCGGCCAGAACATCTGCGTCGACGGCGGCTGGGCGATCTGGTGATTCGTACCGGCATCCTCGGTTACAGCGACGGTAACGGCCACCCGTTTTCCTTCTCCGCCATCGTCAACGGCTACGACGACGAGAGGTTTGCGGCGGCGGGGTGGCCGGTGATCCACAACTACCTGAAGGCACAGGGCCGCGATCGGTTCGGCATCGGCGACGCGCGCGTCACCTGCGCGTGGACTCAGGATCCCGAGCTCACCGCGCGGTTGTGCGCCGCATGCAGGATTGACACCGCTTGCGCAACGCCAAAGGACATGATCGGCAAGGTCGATGCGGTGATCGTGGCCCGCGATGACTGGGAAACGCACGCGCAGTTGGCGATGCCGTTCCTCGAGGCCGGCCTGTTCGTGTTCGTCGACAAGCCGCTCAGCCTGGACAATGGCGACCTGGCGAAGTTCGAACCGTACTTGCGAGCCGGGAAATTGATGTCCTGTTCGGGTCTTCGCTACGCGGCCGAGCTCGACGGATTTCGCACACCACCATCACAGTGGGAGATTGGTGCCCCGAAGTTGATACACGCCGCGGTTCTGAACGGCATAGAGAAATACGGCATTCACATGATCGAAGCGGTGGCGAGCCTGCGTCCCGCGTGGGGGCGCGCTACGGGTGTTACCCGGCTGCCGGTGCCGCATCAGGCCTGGTCGGTGACGCTGTCGGACGGGGTGCCGTTCGAACTGCACTGCCTCGGCGCAGTCGGCAAGACGTTTCATCTGAGCTTCTACGGCGATCGCGGCCATCGTCACTTCGATCTGCACGACAATTTCAGCGCGTTCCGCCGTACGCTCGAGAAGTTTTTCGGCATGGTCACCAACGGCGTGCCGCCGATCGATCCGGACGAAACGCTGGCCATCATGCGGCTCATCCAGGAGGCGCACGCACATGCGTGATCGATTCGATCTGAGCGGCCGCACGGCGATCGTCACCGGCGGCGGCGGCATTCTTGGCCAGGGCTTCTGCGAGGTGCTGGCGGCCTATGGCGCCAACGTGGCGGTGTTCGACGTCAACGAATCCGCGGCGGCGAAGACCGTCGAGGCGCTGAAGGAATCGACGCCGTCGGCGAATGCGCTGGCGGTAGCCTGCGACGTGTCTTCGCCCGATTCGGTGACCCAGGCAGTGGACCGCGTCGTCAAGGCGTTCGGTGGCATCGACATCCTTCACAACAACGCCGCCACCAAGACGGACAACCTCGCCGACTTCTTCGCGCCGTTCGAGGACTACCGGCTCGAAACGTGGCGGGAGATCATGGGCGTCAACATCGACGGCATGTTCCTGATGGCGCAAGCCGTCGGCCGCAGGATGGTGGCGCAGGGCCGCGGCGGCAGCATCATCCAGACGGCGTCGATCTATGGCGTCGTGGCGCCCGATCAGCGCATTTACGAAGGCTCGCAATATCTCGGGCGACCGATCAACACGCCGGCCGTGTATTCCGCGTCGAAAGCTGCCGTGATCGGGCTGACAAAATATCTGGCCAGCTATTGGGGGCCAAGCGGCATCCGCGTCAACACGCTGACGCCTGGCGGCGTGGAAAGCGGGCAGAACGACGTCTTCAGCCGCAAGTATTCAGCGCGTGTGCCGCTGGCGCGGATGGCGCGCGCGGATGAGATGCAATCGGCGCTGCTGTTTCTTGCTTCGGATGCGTCAAGCTATATGACCGGACAGAACCTGGTCATCGATGGCGGCCTGACCTGCTGGTAAATCACATGCTCAAGACCGAACTCGCCAAGATCCCCTATCCGCAACCCGTCGATCCGTCGCGCTACGCGCCGCAGCTGGCCGAGCCCGAGACGTTCTACGGCCTGCCCCGCGAGATTCATTTCTGTGCGCGTTGCGGCTACAGCAACCAGAAGCCGAACTCGGAGAAGGAGTTCAAGCACAACATCAACACTCGCAAGCCGACGGTGGCGTTCGACGAGCAGGGCGTCTGCGCCGCGTGCCGGGTTGCAGACGTCAAGAAGACCATCGACTGGACGGAGCGGCGCCGGCAGTTGATGGCGCTGTGCGACAAGTACCGGCGGAACGACGGTCATTACGATTGCCTCGTACCCGGATCGGGCGGCAAGGACAGTTTTTATGCCGCGCACAAACTCAAGTACGAGTTCGGCATGAACCCGCTTACGGTGACGTGGGCGCCGCACATCTATACCGACTGGGGCTGGCAGAATTTCCAGGCGTGGATCCATGCCGGGTTCGACAACTACCTGTTCACGCCGAACGGCCGCGTCCACAGGTTGCTGACGCGGTTGGCACTCGAGCACCTGTTTCATCCGTTCCAGCCGTTCA
>DASVFC010000375.1:0-7181 GCA_036380235.1 Vicinamibacterales bacterium | reverse complement strand
TTGCCCCGATCTCAGCTCCGCGGGGGGAAGCCGTGTCGAGGTGAGGCGTCAGGCCAACGCCGCCCATAAAATCGCACCGGGTGAGCCCAGATGTCAAGGTGCTGGTGACACGACGTGGCCACGTCCGTGACAGCGTTACTTCACAGCCTGGCGGAAGAACTCGTGCGTCTTGCGCACGAAGGCCAGGCCGTCCGCGGCGGTGCCCCAACCGGGCACTGTCGCGAACGTCGCCGGATCGTCGTCGTCACGCTTGTAGCGATTGAAGTAGTCGGCCACCTGCTTGCGATCGGCGTCGGTTAACTGGTGCAGCGGCTTGCCGTCTTTGCCGACGCGCGAGATCACGACCTTTGAATCGAGGCCTTTCTCGTCGGTCATGTGCATCAGCCCGACGATCACGCCTTTCACCAGTTCGCCCGTCTTCAGCGGCGGACCGAGGACGAGCACGTCGAAAGGATCGCCGTCGTACGACACCGTCTGCGGCACGATGCCGTAGTTGATCGGGTAGCCGCCAATCTTTTCCGGAATCATGCGGTCGAGCGCCGGCGCATTCGTCGCCATGTCGAGCTCGAACTTTTCCCGCCCGCCGCGCGGAATCTCGATGTAGCCGACAAGTAGATCGCCCTCGAACGGCGGCGTATCGCGCCATACGTGCTGCTTGTGCGCGCCCGCCGCTGTGAGGCTGGCGCGCAGCTTGGTCGCGGCCGGCGGCGGCAGCTCCGCAGGCGGCGCCGATTGGAAGAGGAGCAGGAGCGCAAGCAGTAAAGCTATTTGTTCAACTCCACGATGGTGATGGCGTTCCAGTCGTTCATCGGGATCACGAGGCGATTGCGCTTCGAGTCGTAGGTCATCGATGCGGCGGTGGGAATGCCGTCCGCAATTCTCTCGGCCTTCTGGCCAGGACGGATACGCGCGATGGTGCCGAGCCGCACGCTGCTCACGTACTTCGTTCCGTCAGGCAGGACGACGATGCCGTCGTTGCCGGGATCGGTCGACTCTTCGGTCGTCAGCAGCTTGCCATCCGGCGAAAAGGTCAGCACGGCGTTGCTGCCGATGTTGACGACGACGAGATTGCCTTTCGGATCGAAGGCAATGCCATTCGGAAGATTCAGCGGCGCGCCCGTGACGAGGATGCTGGCCTCGCCCTTCGGCGTGATCTTGTAAACGCGCCACGACGCCGGCTCCATCGTTCCCGTCTGCGTGGCGTAGATGGTGCCATCCGCAGCGACTTCAATGTCGTTGAATCGTGTCGCGCCGGGAACAGGGATCGCGCCCTGCGGTGCACCGGTCTTCATGTCGAACCAGCGCACGGTATCGATGTCGGCGACGTAGAGCATGCCGTTGGCGATGTCGCTGCCGAGCGGGTGATTCAGCGTCAGCCCGTTGCGATTGACGCCGATCCATTTGAGGGTGTGTGCGCTGCCATCCGGATTCACGAGCGAGACGTAGCCGTCGTTCGGCACCAGGTCTTGCGCCATGCCGGCGTTGACGGCGACATAGAGGTCGCGTTCGGCGTCATAGGAAATGCTTTCCGCAAAGCGAAATCCACCGTAGGTCTTGACGTTTGGCTGCTGCTTGAGCGGCGTGCCGGCCACGAATGGCTGCGACCCCGCGGGAGGAGCGGGCTGCGGCGTTTGTGCCGCCAGCTCCGACGTTCCGAACCAAATTCCCATGACGACGAACGCCCTGCAGAGCACGCGAGGAGTCAGCATCTCCTTACAATACCAAGGATGAAAGGCCATGAGTGTTACCACTGCAAGCAGTGGGTGAACGCGGGCGAAGCGCACGATTGCTGGACCACCACGGAGGCGGCGCTGACGAGGGATCTGCCAGAGGATCTGCAGGACGCCTATCAACGCCTCCGCGACAGCGCCGTCGAGCTTGGCGAGCAACGGGTGTATGCGTCGCACAGCTCCATCATGTTCTCGCGCAAGGCCTGTCACTTCTTCGTGCGGCCGAAGCGCAAGCATCTCGAGCTGGTCCTCTTCCTCGGCCGCGCGGTGAAACATCCGAAGATCAAGAAGGTCGTCGAATCATCAAAGACCAAGCGCGCGCACATCATCCACGTGACGCATAGAGATGAGGTGGAATCGCCGCTGACAGATTGGATGCGTGAGGCGTACGAATTGCAGGATGCACTCCCGTCACCGCGAAAAACAGCCGTCAGGAAGAAAGCTCCGACCAAGGCTGTAAAGAAAGCGGCCACGAGGAGAAAAAAATGAGTCAGCTGCATGGGAGCGTCTGAGCGCCGGCGGCGATCCGGCGGCGCAACAATGCGGTTGGCTGAAGGATCGCTTCGGCGTGTCGTGGCAGATTGTTCCCGACCGGCTCACCGAACTGCTGATGGACAACGATCGCGGCGTCGCCGCCAGGGTAATGCACGCGATGTTGAGGATGAAGAAGATCGATCTCAACGAGCTCGAGCGCGCGGCGAAGTCTGGAATAAGCTCTATGGCATGAAGTACCTGTGCCTGGTCTACCTGGAGGACGGCAAGTTCACCGCCGTTCCCGATCGCGAATGCCTTGACTGCAGCAATGACATGCGGAAGAAGGGCCTGCTGCTCGCGGCCGAGCCCCTCTTCCCCGTCGAAACCGCCAGGACCGTGCGCGTGCGCGAGGGTCGGGTGTCGATCACTGACGGGCCCTTTGCCGAAACCAAGGAGGCACTCGCGGGCTTCTACCTGATCGAGGCTGCCAACCACGATGAGGCATTGAAGATCGCCTCCACCATCCCGCCGGCGCGGGAGGGCAGCATCGAGGTGCGGCCGGTGCGGGAGTTGAAACCGTAGATGTTGTCGTTGATCGCCGCTGCGATGGTCGCGGCCATCCAGATCAGCGGCAACACCTCACCCGCAGCGCCCGCCGAGCAAGAACCTCCAGAGATTGAAGTGTCCGTAATCGTCGAAGCCACCCGCACCGGCGGCCGCCTCGAAGAATCGCCGCTGCGGGTTGAAGTGCTCGAGCGCGAAGAGATTGAAGAGAAGATGCTGATGACGCCCGGCGACATCGTGATGATGTTGAACGAGATGGGCGGCATGCGCGTGCAGGCGACGTCGCCGTCGCTTGGCGCTGCGAGCGTGCGCGTGCAGGGCATGCGCGGCCGCTACACGCGGGTGTTGTCTGACGGGTTGCCGCTGTTTGGCGAGGTTGGCGGCCTCGGCCTGCTGCAGATTCCGCCGATGGACCTGGGCCAGGTCGAAGTGATCAAGGGCGTCGCGTCTTCACTCTATGGCGCCGGCGCGATGGGCGGGGTGATCAACCTGGTCTCGCGCGTTCCGGCCGAGACGCCTTTACGCGAGTTCCTGATCAACCGATCGACGCGCGGCGGCACCGACGCGGTGGCGTTCCTGTCGCAGCCGCTTGCCGACGGTTGGGGGCTGACCGTTCTCGGCGGCGGCCACTGGCAGGAACGAGCCGACGTCGACGAAGACGGCTGGTCGGATCTGCCGCGATATTCGCGAGGACTCGCACGCCCGCGCGTGTTCTGGAGCAACGGCGCCGGTAACCGCTTCTTCGCCACCGCCGGCGTCACGATCGAAGATCGCGAGGGCGGATCGGCGTCTCACGTCGAATCCCTCGACACCCAGTCGTTCGATGCGGGCCTGCTCGATCAACGGATCGTCGGCGGCGCCTACGTCCTCACCACGCGAGCCGCGTTCTCCAGGAAATCGCACGAGCACCTCTTTGGCCCAAACGCCGAAGACGATGTGCACTCGACGGCGTTCGGCGAGTTCTCGATCAGAGGCGCCGCGCGTTCGCACACCTGGGTCGCCGGCGCTGCGATCGAATCGGATCGTTACCGCAACGTCCAGGTGAACCAGTTCGATCACGCGTTCACCGTTCCCGGAGTGTTCGTGCAAGACGATGTCGTGGTGACGCCGTGGCTGTCTCTGAGCGGCAGCGCGCGTCTCGATCATCACAACGAATACGGCACTTTCTTCAGTCCGCGGATATCCGCACTCCTCCATTCCGGCGAGTGGCAGGCGCGGGCATCCTTCGGCACCGGTTTCTTCGGCCCGTCGGCGCTCACCGAGGAAACAGAAGCTGCGGGACTGACTCTGTTGCAGATGCCCAACCCGCTGCGCGCGGAGCGCGGCCGGAGCGCCTCCGTTGACCTGACGCGGACGGCGGGACCGCTATCGACAACCGTGACGGTCTTCGCATCGCGCGTCATCGATTCGATCAAGGTCAACCGTGAGATCGAGTACTCGATCGGTAATGCAGAGAAGACGACAAATCTTGGCAGCGAGCTGCTGGCGACCTTCAGGCGCGAACCGTTTGCGTTGACGGGCACCTACACCTACGTTCACGCCCGTGAACGCGAGGGCACGACTGAGGCGGACGTGCCGCTGACGCCGCGACACAGCGCGGGAATGGTTGCGGTGTTGGAGAAAGAGGACGCCGGTCGCATTGGCGTGGAGTTGTATTACACCGGCGAGCAACGTCTCGAAGCCAATCCATATGCCGATCGCAGCGAACCATACGTCATCGTCGGAATTCTCGGCGAACGCCACTTCGGCCGCCTGCGCCTGTTCGTCAACGGCGAGAACCTGACCGGTGTGAGGCAGACGAAGTGGCAGCCGCTGGCTCGCCCCACGCCGGCGGTGGATGGCCGGATGACCGTTGACGCGTGGGCGCCGCTCGAGGGCCGGAATATCAACGGCGGCATTCGTCTCAGCTTCTAAAACCTCGCGCCATCGTCGAGGTGTCACCTGTTGATCACAGGAAACGGTGGATCGGTTCTTGCCCTGCAACAGGGTGGAGGCAAGACAATGCGTACCGCAGCAGCAACACTCATCGCCCTCGCCATTGCCGCCGGCACGGCCGACGCGCAGGGACGCGGGCGAAATCGAACCAACTCGCAGGGCATTCCGCCCGGGCACTTGCCAGCCGCGGGTCAATGCCGCGTCTGGTACGACGGTGTGCCGCCCGGACGCCAGCCGGCGCCGACCAGCTGCGATCAGGCTGAGCGCCGGGCATCACGCGATCGCAACGCGCGCGTGATTTACGGCGATGATCGGTATCGCAGTGACGATCGTTACGACGATCGTTACGGCAACGGCCGCGTCTTCGAAAACGACCGGCGGACTGGCAGTCGCACGCCGACGGACGTGTTGCGCGAGCGAATTCAGCGCAACCGCTATCCCAACGGCACATATCCGACCGGCTCCGGGACGACCTACAACGCGGCGTTCGACAACGGCTTCCGCGACGGTCTCGAGAAGGGTCGAGAGGATCGCGGCGACAACGACTCGTTCGATCCCGTGCGTCACGGCTGGTATCGCTCCGGCGATCGCGGCTACAACTCCCGCTACGGAACGCGCGATAACTACAAGCTGGCGTATCGCGACGGCTTCGAAGCCGGGTACGAACAGGCATACGGGCGCGTCGTAAGGCGTTAGCCAGCGCGCCGTAATGTCCTGAAGGTGATGGAATAACGGAGCGAGGTGACTGGCGGGATGCTGTGTTCGTATCCCGCCCGCGCCTCGCCCGTTATGAGATACGCCGAACGCGGCTTCAGCTCAATTTCATGCGTCGTCTTGCGAGGTCCTGCGACCTTGCTCACGTCCTTGGGCGCCACATATGGCCGCAGCTTCATGCGTGACGACGAGAGCAATGAGACGCCGGCAATGAGCTCATATTGAGGCGCGTCGCGGTGCCACCCAATCGGCGCCGACTCCTGGTATTCGTTGATCAACGCCATCGCAAAAGCCGGCGAATCGATCTTCGCCCACGCCGCTAATCGATCTCGCAGGGGGAAGAGGAATTCCGGAATCGGTTCCTCTGGTCCGGGCACCGCATCGTACGAACGTCCGTAGAACTTGACGCGACGCCGGGCCACGACGCCACGCATTTCAAACGACCCAAACTGCACTTCGCTAATGGCCGCAACCAGCTGCCGCTCCTCATCTACGGAGATGAACGCTTCACGATAGTCAAAACCAGGCGGAAGGTCGGGCCCGAACAGGCTCATCGCGCTCACTTCACCGGCTTCATCCCGCTACATGCAAGTCGGCGACGACGGGAAAGTGATCGGAGGCCTTGACGCCAGCGGGGTGGCGCACTACGTGGCAGGACATTACGCGCGTCACGTGGGCCTGCGGCACGAACACGTAGTCGAGCCTGATGTGCGGATCGTGTGTTGGCAGCGTCAACCCCGGATCGCCGGGGTTCTTCAGCTTGAACGCATCGAGATACCCGGCATCGAGCACCGTCTGAATGGTTCGCCATCGCACGCTGCCGCCGCTGAGCCAGATCAACGGCTTCAGGCGAAGCGGCAGCTTCCCTGCGTTCCATTCGTCGCCGGGCGCGACGGTGTTGAAGTCGCCGGTCAGGACATGAAAGCCCTCGCGATGCTGATCGACGCTCTTTAACAGCGCATGTAACTCCATCACGCGGCGGCGTTCGGTCCAGGCTGCGTGCACGGCACTGAGGTGGACACCGAACACTCGCAGCTCATCTCCAGCCGGCACCACTTCCAGAAACGCATGCCGCGAAATCCGCGGCCGAATCCACTGCGCGAACGACACTTTCTTGCGGCTGAGATAACCGAGCGATTGACGCTGAAACGTACGGAAGTCGTCCATGCCCGTCGCCGCGGCAATACGCTCGACGTTAGCAGCGTTGGTGGCTTCCTGCAGCAGCACGAGATCCGGCGTTACCGAGTTGATCACTTCGGCGATCGCCTCGAGCCGGCCGCCGCCACCGTGGAGGATGTTGTACGTCAGCAGACGAAACATCATGTCGGAACGGTTGGAGGAGAAAGAATCGCGCCTTCCGGTTTGATGAACAAGGTGAGATACGGCTGGCCCAACAGGTCGCCACGGAAGCTAAGGACGATGTCTCGCGAGGCTTGCAGGTTCACGGGACGCTTCACCATGTCCATGAGCTGTTGCCGAAGCGGCACGAGCTTCGGTGCGATATCCGGATCCTCGTCGCTAAGCGGACGCGAGTGAACTCCCGGAACGAAGAAACCGGTGGTGTTGAAGTACTGCAGGCAGCCATCGCCGACGAAGGTAACGTCGAGGTCGCTCGTGCCCGGCCCATCCGCATCAAACGGCGCATCGTCCCGCCAACGCCGGCCCGTGATCGCACTGCCGCGCAGGATACCGGTAGTTCCCGGAGGGGAAAAGTCAGCCAGAATTCGGCAAAACGTTTCGAACTCCGTCTTGTTACCACGAAAG
>DASVFC010000374.1:0-4200 GCA_036380235.1 Vicinamibacterales bacterium | reverse complement strand
CAGGCCGTTCTCCAGCCGTGTCGGATCGATTTGGCCAAGGACGCCGCCATCCACCGGCGCGTCGCCTGAGGCGATGGTCAGATAGGCGGTTTCGTCGGCCGCTGCCAGTTGCAGTTGATAGCGGAGGAAGTTCGCATCCGTCGCCGTGCCGGCGATGTCTGTCGGCATGGTGAGCGCGAGGTCCTCTTCGGGACTGTCGATGATCGCCACGGGGTGCGTGTTGTCTCCAGTTATCGAGTCCACACCGTTGCAGTTCTGATCGATGCCGTCTCCTGGAATGTCGAGCGCGGCAGGGTTGATCGCCGGATTGGTATCGTTGCAATCGCCCTGGTCGCCGGTGAAGCCATCCTGATCGAGATCGAGTTCACCCGGTGGCGGGCCCAGAGACACGACGAGTGCCACCGCGGAACCCGCCGTCGCGGTGGTTCCCGCGGCCGGGCTCTGGCTCAGCACGATACCTGCGGCAATGGTGCTGCTGTTGGCTGCCGCCACCGACGCGGTGAAGCCGGCTGCGGTGACGTCAGCCTCGGCGCTCGATTGCGTCAATCCGACCACCGCCGGCACCACGCCCACTGGCGGCGGTCCGAGCGAAACCACGATATTGACGGACGCGCCGGGCGCCGCGGTGGCGCCGCCGGCTGGATGCTGATCGAGAATCGCGCCGGTCGGGACGGTGGCGGTGTGGCGCCGCGTAATCGCACCGACGCTGAACCCGGCCGCGTCGATCGCCGCCGTGCCGGCGGCTTCCGGCTGGCCGAGCACGTCCGGCACGCTCGACGGCTCACCGGCCACCAGCGTGAAGTGCTGCAGCGCGAACAGGCCGCGCACGTCGGCCGCCTTCACCACGATGGAGTGGGGACCGAGCTGCGCATCGGCAGGAGTCCACGAGATGAGTCCCGAGCCGGCGTCGATGGTCATGCCGGCTGGCGCGCCCGGCAGCGAGAACGTCAGGATGTCGCCGGCATCGGGATCGACGGCCTGTGCGGCGTAGCTGTAAACCACGCCCCGCGCCGCGGTCGCGATCGGCGTCGAGGTGAACTGCGGCGCCGCGTTGGGCGTGCGCAGCGCAATCCGTACCGTGGCCGCGGTCGATTCCAGCACGCCGTCGGACGCGACATAGGTGAAGCTGTCGGTCTCGTCCTCCGACTCGTCCGGCACGAACGCGTTGGTGCGGAAGGCGTTGAGGACCGGCGCCAGCCAGTGCGGGCTCTCGCGCTCGGGAATGGTGCCGTCCTCGTTGACGTTGGTGACGTGGTACGCATGCTGATTCCAGATGCGCCTCGTCCGCTTCCACTTGTTGGCCGCGTCCTGCAGGACGAGGATGCCGGTATCCTCGGAGCTTTGCTGGAAGAAATCCGACGAGACGACCAGGTCCGCGTGCCCGTCATTGTCGACGTCGGCCACCACGGGCTGCTCGGCCCACGTCGCCGAACCGACCGGCGTCTTCGCCAGCAGCGCGCCGTCGGCGCCGCGGTAGATGCGGAGGAACCGCTCGTCGCGATAGATGATCTCCGTCTCGCCATCGCCATTCAGATCGAAGGCCACCGCGCCGGTGGAGTTTGACGAGCGATCGCTGATGCCCGCGTTCCAGCGAACCGTGCCATCGACGTTGAACACCACGAAGTTGGCGGCACCGGCAACGCCAATCTCAGGCCGGCCATCACCATCGACGTCGACCACGAGCGGCGCGCCACCCTGGCCGCCGCCGGGAATGGCTACCGGCGCATGGCTCGGCGCGTTCCACGGTTGGAAATCGCTGCCGTCGTGATTGAGGACCCAAACACTGCCGTTGGCCACGCCGACGATCTCCGCCTGCGGGTCGTCGTCGAGGTTGGCGATCGCCACCAGCGCGTCCTGACGATCGGTCCGCTGCCAGATCCGCGTCAGCACGCCGCCAGTGAGGCGGTAGGCCGTCGGTCCGGCGACGATCTCCGGCGTGCCGTCAAGATCGATGTCGCCGATCGCCGAGATCGCCGATCGCAAACCGTTGCCACCGGTCGTGCCGCCGAGGGTGCGGCCGTCGCCGATCAAGGTGCCATCCGCGGCGAACACCGACGCGCCGACGATGATCTCCGGGCCGCCGGTCTGGTCGAGATTGGCGATGGCGATCGCGCCAGTCCAGAGAGTCGAGGCGCCAATGGCGAACGACGGCATCGCGTTGACGCTGCTCTGCCACTTGAGGGTGCCGTCATGCTCGAAGGCGAGCAGGCGGTTGCCGGCGCTGCTGACCGCGAGGATCTCGGGCTGGCCGTCGCCGTCGATGTCGCCGGCCGCCAGTTCCGACCACGGCGACACGAGGTCCGGGCCGCCGGCCGTGAACAGCTCGCGGCCGTCATCGCCGCTGATCACCTTGATCTCGCCGCGCAGCTGATCGCCGATCGCCTCGACCGGTACGGCGATATCCGGGATGTCGTTGGCATCGATCAGCCCGTCGCCGTTGTCGTCGGTTAGATTGACGACGATCGGCGTGGAATGGGCTTCTCGACGCTGCAGCGACTGGAACTTCTCCGCCAGCGAGAACGCAGGACGCGACACGTCGGCGCTGCCGAGGATGCGCCACTCCGAGAAACCAAGCCCGAAGCCCGCGGTGCATCCGGAAAGCGTGTAGCGCACATGCCGGACGCGTTCCAGATCAGGGACCGTTAGCGTAAACGTGTCGCTGTGGTGCAAGAAACCGGATGGCTCGTCGACGAGGCCGCTGTCAAAGAGCACGGCGCGGTTGGCGTCGAGGAAGGTGAATGTGCCGCGGCAGAGCATGCCGTTCGAGGTGCCAAACCCGTCAGGGCGGCCGTTCGGGTTGGCGGCGATCAGCTCGCGGACCATCACATCGCGCGGGAAAGTGACCTCGATGAAGTCGCCCGGGTTGCTCGGTGAAAACCAGTTCGCCGGGCTCTCGTCGATCAACGCCTCGGCGATGTTGAAGCCCTGCACGCCGCTCGAACGAACGGTGGCCGGCAGGAGCTGAACGAGATTCGGCTCGTCAAACACGGTGCGCTGAATCAGCCCCGATCCGATCACCCTGACCTCCGCGAGCGCAGCGAAGAACGGCGTGGTTGCGGCGGGGATGAACCGCACGCGGCGGACGTCGCTGAGGTTCGGGATGATGAAGGTGCCGTCGTGGTTCGGCGCCGGCAGCTCGACGAACCCGCTGTCGAAGATGACCGCGCCGCTCGACGACTCCAACTGCAGTTTGCCGGAACTGATCTTCGGCGAGTTGGCGTGGCGAATGCCGACGATCTGCACGCGCGACACGGTGATGTCCGACGGGAACGTCAGCAGCAGCGTGCTGCCGCCGTAACCCCAGTCCGGATGAATCGCCTCATCGATGGCACACCGGGGGCAGCCGCCGCCGCTCGGGACCACACCGGGCATCCGCGCGGCGAGATTGACGTTCTGCGCCATGACGAACTCGCCAGGCTGCAGGGTGTGCGGCGTGTAGGTGAACGATCCGTCCGCGCCGACCAGCACCGTGCCGTTGCCCGGCGGCGCCACCAGCCGCGCGGCGAGCGGCGATTCGTCGATGTCGTTGGCGGTCACGCCCGGCGCGGCCACGCTCAGCGATTCTCCGACACGCACGCTGTATTCATCGTCGGTCGCAACGGGAATGCCGTTGCCGGACGATGCGACCTGAATCACGAAGCTGTGAATGGCGAACAGCCCCTGCGGATCCTGGACGCGCACGCCAACGGGCTGCTGCCCGCCTTGATCCGCTGAGGGCGTCCACGCGATGGCGCCGGTGCCGGGATCGATGGTCATGCCCGCAGGCGCGGTCGTGAGCGAGTAGAGCAGGATGTCGGCGTCGGGATCGACCGCGTGAGCGTCGTAGCGATACGGTTGCGTGGTCAACGCGGCGGTGATCGGCGCCGACACGAACACCGGTGCGCGGTTGGTCACGATGGCGTTAATGGTCACCGCGTCGGGCAGGCTGGCGGCGCCCGAGTTGTCGCGCACCACGAGGGTTGCCGTGTAGTTGCCGGGCAGGTCGGGCGTGAATGACGGCGTCGGCGTGGTCGGGCCGGTAATTGCGCCGTCGCTATTGATCGGCCGGACCGTCGACACCCACTCGAACGTGACCGGATCGCCGTCTGCATCGAACGAGCCGGTGCCGTCGAGGATGACCAGCGCGTGGGTACTGCTGGTGCGATCGACGCCCGCGTTCGCGATCGGCACGCGGTTGTTGCGCGGGAACTCATGGATGTT
>DASVFC010000373.1:0-4520 GCA_036380235.1 Vicinamibacterales bacterium | reverse complement strand
GGCCAGCCATACCCGGGCTCGAAACCGATCATCTGGTGGGACGAGAAGGCACAGCGGTGGATGGGACACGACATACCTGATGTGCCCTCGGCCACGGACGGTCCGTCAACTGCCAATGGCCAGCGCGCTTTCCACCTCAGCGCGGAAGGCGTTGGCCGGCTCTTCGCGGCGGTCTACAAAGATCCGGATCCACGCTACACGGAATACTGGCGCGACGTCGCTTACGTGCCGAAGGACGGCCCGTTGCCGGAGATGTACGAACCGGTCGAAAGCCCGGTGGACAACGTGCTGCATCCCGCGGTGAAGACGAACCCGACGCTCAAGTATCCGCGGGTGCCATCGCACCAACCGATTGGCACCGTCGACAAGTTCCCGTACGTGTTGATGACCTCGACGGTGGCGGAGCACTGGTGCGCAGGGTCCACCACGCGCAACATCCCGTGGCTCAACGAGCTGATGCCCGAGCCGATGCTGGAGCTGCCGCTCGCGCTGGCCAAGAAGCTGAACATCGAGTCGGGTGACTGGGTCACGCTGTCGTCGGCGCGCGGCGAGCTCGAGGTCAAGGCGCTCGTCACGCCGCGGATGAAGGCGCTGAAGATCGGTGACCAGGAAGTCACCGTCGTCTGGATGCCATACAACTGGGGCTTCCAGGGATTGTCGACGGGTGCGAGCGTCAATCACCTGACCATTGATGCTGCCGATCCTGGCGCCGGCACTCAGGAGACAAAGGCCTGCCTGGTCAACGTGGTCAAGAGCAACCGTCCGACCACGCGCCGAGCCAACGCCCCGAGGGGGCGCGCATGAGCGAGCCGGCAACAAACTCCGCGTCCGCCAGGACGACGCTAATCGACATTGCGAACTGCATCGGCTGCCGTGCATGCCAGGTAGCGTGCAAGCAGTGGAACGAAACCGACGGTGAGCAGACCGAACTGCAGACCGATCTCGGTTTTCAGAATCCGGCAGCGCTGAGCGCCAAGACTTACACGCTGATCGCGTTCCACGAATTCGAGAACGAGCAGAAGCCGGGCGGGGTCGAATCCGCGTTCGTGATGCAACGCTGTCTTCACTGCCTTGAGCCCGCTTGCGTGTCGGCCTGTCCGACTACCGCGCTCTACCGCCAGGATGATGGTCCGGTGTCGTACGACTCCGATGAGTGCATCGGCTGCCGCTACTGTCAGCTCGCCTGCCCGTGGGACGTGCCGACATCCGAGTGGAACTCGATGGCGCCGAAGATTTCGAAGTGCACGCACTGCGCCGATCGCATCTCACAGCCGGCGCCGGTGTCGTTCAACGCGCAGGCGCTTTCCAATGCCGACAACACGCGCTTCGCCGACACCATCGCCACGCCCGCATGCGTGAAGGCATGCCCCGCTGATGCCTTGCTCTACGGCACCCGCGAGGAGATGCTGAAGGTCGCGCATCAGCGGATCGCCGCGCGTCCCGACAAATATGTCAACCACGTCTACGGCGAGAAGGAACTCGGCGGCACCACGGTGTTGTACCTGTCGAGAGTACCGTTCGAGAAGCTCGGATTCCCGACCTACGGCGAGAAGCCGTTCACCGCATTCACCAAGACCGCACTTGGCGCCGTGCCTCCCGCCGTGATCGGCGTCGGCGCCGCGCTCGGTGCAGCCTACGCGTTCTTCCGCAAGCGCGCGAAGAGAGTTGCTGACGAGTCGAAGGCGCTCGGCCATCACGCCCACGTCGAATTCGAGGAATTGCGGGCGCCGCTGCGCACGCCGTTCAACTGGGCACTGCTGGTGCTCATGGCGTTTGGCGTCCTCACGTTCATCGCGCGCTTTGCCTTCGGCATCGGCGCCACCACGAACTTGTCGGATACCTATCCATGGGGCTTGTGGATTCTGTTCGACCTGGTGTGGATCGCGGTGGCCGCCGGCGCGTTCGCGATGGCCGGGATCATCTACGTCTTCCAGCGCAAGGATCTGTATCCGCTCGGACGAAGCGCCGTGCTGATGGGCCTGCTGAGCTATTCCTTTGTTACGGTCACATTGCTGGCCGACCTCGGCCTGCCGTGGCACGCGTATCAGCTGGCGCTGCAGGCGCCGCACCACTCGGCGATGTTCGAGGTGTCCTGGTGCGTCGGCCTCTACGTCACGATTCTGCTGCTCGAATTCCTGCCGGTGCCGTTCGCGAGATTTGGCTACCACGGCGCGGCGGAGGCCCTGCGCAAGTGGAACGGTGCCTACGTCGCCGCCGCGGTAACGCTGTTTGTCTACCTGCTGTCGCGCAACGTCATCTACGCCCTGGCGACGGCGATCACGTTCGGAACGCTCGCCTGGTTGTTCCGCGCGCGCGAGGACCGCTCCGAGCCGATCATGCTGGCGATCGCCGCCGTCACGTTGTCGACTATGCACCAGAGCTCGCTCGGGTCGCTGTACTTGCTGATGCCGAACATGCTGGCGCCGCAGTGGTGGTCGCCGGTGATGCCGGTGTCGTTCTTCCTCTCCTCGATCGCCGCCGGCACCGCGCTCGTGATCGTCGTCGAGATGTGGATCGCGAAGGGGTGGCGGCGCCCGCTCGAGATCTCGCGGCTGGCCTCGGTCGGACAGATCACGTTCTGGGCCATGCTGGTCTACCTCGGGTTCCGCCTTGGCGACATGGCTATTCGGGGGCAGCTGGCCGGCGCGTTCTCCGGAATGCTCGGTCTCGCGTTCGCGGTGGAGATCATCCTGGGTGGCGTGTTGCCGCTGATCCTGCTGGGCAGCAAGGGGCTTCGCCAGCGGCGTGGCGTGCTGTTCGCCGCGGCGCTGCTGGCCGTGCTCGGCGTCGCCTACAACCGCATGAACGTCGTGATCTTCGCGATGGACTTCCGCGGCCGGATGCCGTGGCTCGCACCGGAGAGTTACATGCCGTCCATTGTTGAATGGGGCATTTCGATCGGACTGATCGCCGCGACGATCTTCCTGTTCGGCCTCGCCGCGCGGATGATGCCGGTGCTGCCGAAGATGGCGGCGGCACGCGGGAAATGACCACTACGTCTCGCGAGGCCTGGCTGCAGGACCATGGCTACCTGCAGCCGCTCGCCGACCTGCACGCGCGCGTCGATCGCATAGCGGGTGAGGTCGCGGTGCCCATCGTTCCGCAGACCGTGTGGAGCGATTACGCCGACGATTTCGCGGTGGGATTGCCGCTGTTGCGAAGCCGCTACGCCGCAATCGATCGCATGCAGATCGCGTCCGCGCTTTCGCTGTTGGTCCAGCGGGTGCCATCGAGCGGGCTACCCGCGGCGATGGCACGAGAACGTGAACTGCTGCACGACGCCCTCGCCGATCACCCCGAGGCGGCACTGCAAGCGGTGTCATCACTATTCGATGGCGAACCGCCCAGAGAGCCGTATCACGGGTTATTGCGTTACTTCGGATGGACGGTGGCAGCACGTTGCCTCGCGCCTGTCGTGAGCGCGTTCAACACGTGGCGCGATGAGGAGCGGTGGCTCCGGCATTACTGCCCGTCGTGTGGATCCGCACCGGCCATGTCGCAGCTCGTCGGCAACGAACCTGGACGCTTGCGCCTGCTCACGTGCGGCTGCTGCGCCACCCGATGGCGATTCCGCAGGACGGGATGTCCGTTCTGCCGCACCGACGACGATCATCGTTTGTCGGGCCTTGCGAGCGAAGGAGAAGAGCCGCTGCGCATCGACTACTGCGAGCAGTGCGGCGGTTATCTCAAGACCTACGTCGGCGACGGCGACGAGGGTCTCTGGCTCGCGGACTGGACGTCCCTTCACCTTGATGTCATCGCGCAGCAGCGCGGACTCAACCGCCTCGCCGGCTCCCTATATCACTTCTAATGACTGTCCTCATCCTCGTCCTTTGCATCCTCTCGATGCCGGCAGTCGCCCTCGCGCAAGAGGCGCGGCCAACCGTCGGTGTCGCCTTCGGCGGCGGCAGCGCCCGTGGCATCGCGCACGTCGGTGTCATCCGCTGGTTCGAAGAACACCGAATTCCGATCGACATGGCCGCGGGCACGAGCATGGGCGGCTTGATCGGTGGTGCCTATGCAACGGGGATGGACGCCGGTGAACTCGAGGCGCTGATCGGCGGCCTTAACTGGGACGAGCTGTTCGGCGCTTCGAGTTTTGCCTTCAAGAACATCCGCCGCAAGGCCGACGCGCGCGCGTATCCGTCGCGGCTCGAATTCGGTGCCTCGCCGCGCATCGTACCGCCGACCTCGATCAACAACGGCAGCCAGGTCGATCGACTCGTTGGCCGCCTCGCTGGACCGTATTGGGAGTACCAGACCTTCGATGAGCTGCCGACGCCTTTCCGCGCCGTGGCAGTCGATCTGCTGAGCGCCAGGGCAGTCGTGATGGATCGCGGCGACCTGGCGTCGGCGATGAGAGCGACGATGTCGCTGCCGCTGATCTTCCCCGCGGTGGAGCGCGACGGGCAGTTGCTGGTCGACGGCGGCGCGATGAACAACGTGCCGGCCGACGTGGTCCGGGCCATGGGCGCGCGCCGCGTGGTGGCGGTGAACGTCGGCGACCTCGCAGACCGCGA
>DASVFC010000372.1:0-3756 GCA_036380235.1 Vicinamibacterales bacterium | reverse complement strand
GTCCCGAGACGTTGAACGGTTGCGTGCAACGCAGCATCAACGTGCGAACCGCATCGGTTCCGCCCTTGACGGGCATCGTCGTGGCGCCGATAGGCGGAGCGGGGATCGATAACGCCGGGCAGATCAGCACGTCAACGCCGCGCAGCGCCTGGTCCACTTCTTTGGTGATGATCGCCTTGCCGCGTAGCGCGCGAATGTAATCCTCGGCGAGTACGTAACGCGCCATCTCCAGGCGCAGCCGCACGTTCGGCGTGTAATCCTGCGGCCGCGATTCGAGCGTGCGCGCGTGATATGCGGCCGCATCGGCCAGCACGAGGTGCAGGTATACCGTCGCAATATCGCCCGCATGTGGGAGATGAACGTCGCTGATCGTCGCCCCGCGGCGCTGCAGGAACTCGATCGTGTTCGCCATTGTCTGCTCGACGTCGGCGTCGAGCCGGTCGAACAAGTAGCCCACCGGCCTGCCGAAGCGCAGTCCCTTGAGCGACGCGGTTTCCGGCAACGTGCTGACGCGCGAAGCGGGTTCCTGCAGGGCGTTGTAGAGCAGCCAGGCGTCAGCGACAGACGCTGCCAGCGGCCCTACATGATCGAGTTGTCTGCTCAATGGCACAACTCCGGTGGCAGAAATCCGTCCCCATTCTGGCTTCAGCCCGACGATGCCGCACGCCGCAGCGGGAATTCGAATGGAACCGCCGGTGTCGGTGCCAACCGTGCCGAGCGACATTCCAGTAGCCACCGCGATCGCCGACCCCCCGCTCGATCCGCCCGGCGATCGTAAGGGGTCGTGTGGATTGCGCGCGAGCCCGAAGCCCGAGTCTTCGGTGGTAGTGCCGAAGGCGAACTCGTGCAGGTTGGTCTTGCCGACGAATACCGCGCCGGCGTCGCGCAGGTACTTGGTGACCGGCGCGTCGCTGTCGGCGATTACATCCTTTCGCACGAGCGATCCGGCGGTCGTCGGCGTACCTTTGCAGTCGATCAGATCCTTGAGCGAGATCGGGATCCCGTGCAGCGTGCCGAGGTAACGGCCGGCGGCGATTTCCTTGTCTGCCTGGCGTGCGCCCGCCAGCGCGTCATCCGCGGTCACCGTAATGAACGCGTTCAGCTTGGGATTGAGATCGGCGATGGTAGCGAGGCAGTTCTCGGTGACCTTCTCCGACGTGATCTTGCCCGCCGCGATCTTCGGCGCGATCTCAGTGATCCTGATCATCACCCTGATCCTTTGCCGGCCCGTCGGCGGCATCGTTCCAGTCTGCCGCGCGCAACTGCTCGGTCGCCTTGGCCAGGCCTTCGAGCGCGGGGATCAGATCCGACAGGCCGCGTCGTTCCGCGTCCGCCTTCGCGAGAGCCAGCCACTCAGCTACAGTCATGCCCGTTTCACCGAAACCGAAACGCCGTCTCCGACCTGGAGGAACGACGTATATAAACGCGGGTCGGCCGCAACCCGCCTCGAGAAGTTGGCAATGGCCGCCGTATCCTGATCACTGTACTTCTTCTCGGTCACCAGGCCGTCGACAACTTCGCCGTTCCACAGGATGTTGTCGGCCACCAGCAATCCGCCCGGACGGAGCAGGCCAACAAGGCGATCGAGCATCGGTTCGTAGAGCTGCTTGTCGGCGTCCTGGAAAATCAGATCAAACGGTCCCGACACTTTGTGGAGAAAACGCGTGGCGTCGCCGACGATGACGCTGATGAGAGCGGCGTAGCCGGCGGCGCTGAAGTGATCGCGGGCGCGGGCGGCGCGCGCGTGGTCGTGCTCCATCGTGATCACCGTGCCATCGGCCGGCAGCGCGGTGGCCATCCACAGCGTTGAATAGCCGATGCAGGTGCCGATCTCGAGGATTCGCCGGGCGCCGCAGCCGAGGGCGAGCGTGTGAAGCAAGGCGCCCGTCTGGGGGTCAACCAGCGGCAGGCCTTCGGCTCGTCCTTCGCGATCGATCGCAGCAAGGACCTCGTGCGGATCGCGGCGCAGCCCGGCCAGGTAATCGACGATTGCTTGTGGGGTGATGTTGCCCATCCGCCTTTTAATCTTAAGATGACGAGGTGAGACACACCAAGATCGTGGCGACGCTGGGACCGGCGTCGCGCGAGCCGCACATGATTGCCGCGCTGATCGCAGCCGGCGTGGACATCTTTCGTCTCAACTTCTCGCATGGTTCGCAGAGCGATCACGCTGCCTTGTTTCACCACGTGCGCGAAGCGGCGAAGGGCGCCGATCGGCACGTCGCTATCTTGCAGGACTTGAGCGGGCCGAAGATTCGCACCGGCCGTCTGATCGACGGCAAACCGATTCCCTTGAAGAAAGGCGATCCGCTAATCGTCGCCATCGGCGATGCGATCGGCGGTCCCGGGCGCGTTTTCACCACCTACGGCGAACTCGCCCTCAAGGTGGCCAAAGGTGATCGCCTGCTGCTCGACGACGGCAAGGTGGAATTGGAAGTCGAGTCGGCAACGCCGGAGGAGATTCGGACGCAGGTGATCGACGGCGGCGAGCTGGGGCAGCACAAGGGCATCAATGCGCCAAGGGTACCGCTGCGATCAGACATGACCGAGAAAGACCGGCGCGATCTGTTGTTCGGCCTGGCCCTTGGCGTGGACATGGTGGCGCTGAGCTTCGTGCAGTCCGCCGAAGACCTGACGCGCGTCAGGGCGATACTCGTCGCGGAAGGACGCCCGAAGGTGCCGCTCGTCGCCAAGCTCGAGCGGCCGGAGGCGATCGATCGGCTCGACGAAATTCTCGACGCCACGGATGCGGTAATGGTGGCCCGCGGCGATCTCGGTCTCGAGATCCCGCTCGAGCGGGTGCCGCGCGTACAGAAGGAGATCCTGGGAAAAGCGCGGTCGCGGGGCGTGCCGGTGATCGTCGCGACGCAGGTGCTGGAGTCGATGCGCACCGAGCCGCGGCCGACGCGCGCGGAAGCGAGCGATGCCGCCGGCGCCGTTGACGGTGGCGCCGACGCCATCATGTTGTCTGGTGAAACAGCGACGGGCCTGTATCCGCTGCGCTCGGTCGAAGTACTCGACGCGATCATTGGCGATGCCGAAACGATACCGCAGCCGGTTGATCGCAGGAGGACGGGCGACGCCCTCGTCGGTCACGCCATGGCGTTATGTGAGGCAGCCGTCTGGTTGTCGATGCGCTCGGGAGCGCACGCGATTGTCGCCGTCACCAGGGAAGGTAACACTGCGCAACGGCTCTCGGCGATCCGCCCACCCGCCGACATCGTGGCGGCGACCGATGACCTCGAAGTCGCGCGGCGGCTCAGCATCTTTCGCGGTGTGCTGCCGATCGTGTGCGATCTTGAAGGGGACGTCGAACAGGTCATCACGCGTGTCGTCGAGGCGGCGAATGCACGCACGCGGGCGCCAGAAAACGCCATCATGGTGGTCGTTAATTCCTCCGCCGACCTCGATCGCGGGGCGTCGAACTTCGTCCGCATACGACGCGCTTAATGGCGCGAGGGTCATAAGGGTTATAAGGGTTATAAGGGTTATAAAGGTTATAGGGGTTATAAAGGTGGTTTGGTTCTGGTTCTAGTTCTTGGTTCTCCTTCTCAGCACGAGAACCAGAACGCAGAACGAGAACCACCTTTTATAACTTTTTAACCCTTATAACCCTTATAACCTTTATTAATTTCGGCGACGAGCAATCCCGTAGAAAATCATCCCCCCGCCGATCAAGAGCCCTGCCTGTCCGATCAAGTTCACTTCGTAATTCAGCACGTTCTCGGTCCCCGATGGCGGGATGAAAACAAGTGC
>DASVFC010000371.1:0-6125 GCA_036380235.1 Vicinamibacterales bacterium | reverse complement strand
CCAGCGCGGTCGTGAACCTCCCATCGCGCCGCGCCAGTTCGCCGTTGACGATGATGTCCATCATCCCTTCCGCGAGCTGGTGCGGTTTCTCGTAGGTCGCGGCGTCGTTCACCTTTGCCAGGTCGAAGATCAGCACATCCGCGAACGCGCCGGCGCGAAGCTGACCGCGATCCTTCATGCCGAACACCGTCGCCGACAGCGACGTCATCGATCGAATCGCCGCCGGTAAATCAATCGCACCCCGCTCGCCGACATACTTCTTCAGCTTTCGCGCGAATGCGCCGTAGGCCCGCGGGTGGGGAACACCCACGTTCATCGGCACCAAATCACCGTCGGTGCACGTCATGGTCCACGGCTGCCGCATGATGTCTTCGATGTCGCCTTCGGACATGTTGAACGAGACCAGGCTCGCGTCGCCCTTTTCCAGCAGCTGCAGCGCGTATTCTTCAGGTGCCACGCCCGCTTTGGCGGCCAGGGTAGAGAGGCGCTGACCTTCGAAGGACGGGTTCGCCGTGTAGCGGCTGATCATCAGCGTGTCGGCGCCGCCGCGGCGCGCGATGTTCGTCTTCACCTCGGCGCGAATCTCGCTGCGCAGTTCACCCGTGATCCGTTTCATCATCGCGTCGCGGCCGCCGACCTGTGCGGATCGCGGAATCAGCGCGCCGACGATGCCGGTGCCGCTGGCTTCGTAGGGATATTGATCGGCGAACACCTGCACACCGCGCTGCCGGGCGGCGTCGATATTGCGAATCAGGGTCTTCGACAGCCCCCAGCTGGCGGGCCCGAGCGCCTTCATGTGCGAGACCACGCCAATCACGCCGCTTTGTTCGGCGATATCGATCACTTCCTGCACCGCCGCGACGACGCCGATGGTGTAGTCGGCTTCGTCGCGAATGTGGCTCGAGTAAACGCCGCCGAAGGGCGCTGTTGCCCTGGCCATGGCGATCACTTCTGCGATCTTTGAATAGCTGCCTGGCGCGTAGTAGAGGCCGCTCGACAACCCGAAGCCGCCGGCAAGCATGCCCTGCCGGGTCAGCTCCACCATCCTCGCCAGCTGCGCGGCGTCAGGATCGCGGTCCGACATCTCCATCACCTCGCGACGGATCGAGCCATGCGGCACCATCTGCGCGACGTTGATGCCAATGCCTTGCTTCTCGTACGTGGCGCGCTGCGCCGCCAGGTCGACCGGGCCGCCGCCATCGGGATTGACGAAGACCGTCGTCAGGCCTTGCGCCAGCAGTGGCTGGCCGTGCTTGAGTTCTTCGGTGGCGAGTCCGCCGCCCGCGTGCGAGTGCACGTCGACGAACCCGGGAGTAACGTAACGGTCCGCGGCGTCGATCACTGTTTTCGCCGTCGCGTTCGTCAGCCTCCCCATGGCGCGGATGCGATCGCCGGTGATGCCGATGTCGGCGCGATACCAGGGATTGCCGGTGCCGTCGAGCACGCGCCCATTGCGGATCAGGATGTCGAACCGTTGCGGGGTCTGTGCGCTCACAAACGACGTGAGCAGAATGACGATGAGCAGGGTGCCGCGGCGCATGGGCGGATTCTAACTGATGGCCCGATGGCCTGATGGCCAGATGGCCCGATGGCCTGATGGCCCGATGGCCCGATGGCCTGATGGCCCGATGGCCTGATGGCCCGATGGCCTGATGGCCCGATGGCCCGATGGCCCGATGGCCTGGTGTCCTGACGGCCCGTTACAACGGCAAGACGTACCGAATGTATTCGCCGCCGAACCCCTTTCGCTCATACAAGGCGCGCGCCCGGCTGTTCGTCACGAGCGCGCTCAACGTCAAGCGATCGGAGTGGCGCTCCTTTGCCCAAGTGACGCACCAATCGAGCAGGGCCGAGCCAACGCCTCGCCCTTCTGCATGCTTCGCAACCGCCAGGACCGACAAGTGCGCATGCGGACGCTGGTTGAAATAGTCGGTGAGCGTGACGAGATAGGCGCAACCGGCGGGCGCGCCGTCGAGTTCCGCCACATACATGCCTTCATCGGGCTTCGGCTCATCGAACCAGGCGGCGAGCGCGCGGCGATCGCCTTCAATAAGCTCAGACTTCGGCCGCCATGCGGGGACGTCGAAATCGACGAGCCGATCCGCGAGATCGAGGACGAACTGCCGATCAGACGGACGTGCTGATCGGATAGTCAGATTTCTTGGCGTATTTGGATTCAACGTAATCGTCGAGCAGCTTGTGAAAGGCGTGCGCCAGTTCATCGTAGGTGCCCTTGAGCGTGGTGGCGTGAACGCCGTCGATGAACACGGGACAGTTCGGGGCCTCGCCGGTGCCCGGAAGCGAGATGCCGATGTTGGCGGCCTTCGATTCACCCGGACCGTTGACGACACAACCCATCACCGCTAGCGTGAGCGTTTCGACGCCTTCGTATTTCTTCTTCCACTCGGGCATCTGCTCGCGGATGTAGCCCTGCACCGCTTCAGCGAGTTCCTGGAACGTGGTGCTGGTGGTGCGGCCGCAGCCCGGGCAGGCGGTCACGCTCGGCGCAAACGTCCGCAGCCCGAGGGCCTGCAATAACTCGCACGCCGCATACACCTCTTCGCGACGATCCCCGCCAGGGCGCGGCGTCAGCGACACCCGAATGGTGTCGCCGATGCCTTCGTTGAGCAACACGCCCATCGCCGATGCGGACCACACCAGGCCCTTGGTGCCCATGCCGGCCTCGGTCAGGCCAAGGTGCAACGGTTGATCGGTCTGACGCGCCAGCGCCCGATAGACCTCGATCAGATGCCGCGGTCGCGACACCTTGCACGAGATGATGATCTGATCCTTGCGCAACCCGGTGTCGATCGCGAGCTCGGTCGACTGGATCGCCGACAGCACCATGCACTCGTTGATGATGTCGTCGGAATCCTTGCCGAGCTGCCGATCGGTGTTCTCCTGCATCTTCGCCATCACCAGCTCCTGGTTGAGGGAGCCGCCGTTGACGCCGATGCGAACCGGCTTGCCGTTGTCGATCGCGACCTGGCAGATGGTGGAGAACTGTTCATCGCGCCGCCTGCCGGTGCCGACGTTGCCGGGGTTGATGCGGTACTTGTCGAGCGCCTTCGCGCAATCGGGATAGCGCGTCAGCAGGAGGTGGCCGTTGTAGTGGAAGTCGCCGATCAACGGCGCCGTGCAGCCGGCATCGAGCATCCGCTGCTTGATTTCGGGAACCGCGGCGGCGGCCTCGGGCAGGTTCACCGTCACGCGCACCATTTCGGATCCGGCCTGCCACAGCTCGATGCACTGCTGCGCCGTCCCCTTCGCATCCGCCGTATCCGTCATCGTCATTGACTGCACGACGACCGGCGCGCCGCCGCCCACCGTGATGTGGCCGACCTTGACGCCGACGGTGCGGTGACGTTTGTCAATGCTGAGCATTCAGTCTTCTTTCCAACCGTCGTCCAACAGGCCGCGCTTGATCTCGTCTGAACGGAAGATGGCGAGGTCCATAGTCTCGTAGTTCTCCACTCGATCCATTGCGTCGTTCGAGAAGAACGTCAGGGTGAACGGCGGACCGCCTGGCAGCAGCACTGCGTGTGCGCGGTCGCCCTTACGAGGTTCCGCGGCGCGATACAGCCGCCACAGTACCGTCGATCCGCCCGGGTCCACCTACTGAGTGTACATCGCTCCCTGGAAAAACACGCGGAGCCGCGGAGTCACGGAGGTACGAGGCTGCAGGACCTCGCCGGCCCTTCGGGCCGGGCACGACGTCGCAGTCTGCATTCACGAGCGCGGTGCGACTGAGGCTCTCGCGAATGCAGTCTTGGACGTCGTGCACAGAGGGGGCGAAGCCCGGCGACACGGGTCCTTCAGCTTCCGTGCCTCGGCGTCTCCGTGTTGTTGTTTTTATGGGTGTCAGCTGACTGATACAGGGCCACGAGTGTGGTCGCCGTCCGGCGACTTTCGTCGAGCGTCACCACCGCGGGCGCGGCGTCGAGGATGCGCGCCTCGAAGTCTTCGACCTGGCGCAGGAAGAGCAGCGGCGAGCCTTCCACCGGAATTCGTTCGGTCTTGCCGCCCCGCGCGAGTTCGATATGTTCCAGCGGACCCGGTCGAAACGGATTTGGCACCGTCATCACGCCCTTGGTACCCAGCACCTCGAGCCACGTGCGATGTTCGGCGCGGAAGCTCGCGTAAATGCTGGCGGTCATGTCGCCATCGAAATGCAGCATGCCCATGAACTCGTCGTCCACGCCGCCGGTGGTCCAATGCGCGATCCCGAGCGCCAGCCTCGGTTCATGTCCGGCGATCAGCTGCGCGGAGGTCACGGGATAGCAGCCAATGTCCCACAACGCACCGCCACCGAGCGAGCGATCGAGCCGGATGTTGGCGTTTCCCTCGAGCATGAAGGTGAAACCCGAAGCGATCGCGCGCACGGACCCAATCGCGCCGTCGTCGAGCAACGACCGCACCTTCGCCGTCATCGACTCGTGCCGATACATGAAGCCTTCTTCGACGATGACGTGGGCGCGCGCGGCGGCGTCGGCGATGCGATCGATGTCATGCGGATCGAGCGCGAGCGGCTTCTCGCACAGGACGTGCTTGCCGGCAGCAATCGCCTTCAGCGTCCATGGCACGTGTTCGGTGTTGGGCAGGGAAATATAGACGGCGTCGATCGCCGGATCATTGAGCAGGGTGTCGTAGCCCTGCACCGCGTGCGCAATGCCATGCTCACGCGCGTGTGAGGCCGCCCGCGCCAGGTTGCGGCTGGCAACTGCTACCAGCTTGCCGCGCTGCGAAGCCTTGAATGCGGGGACAAGGCGACGGTTGATGCGAGCTGTGCCTAAGATCCCCCAGCGAACCATTTAGAACTCAAGCTTGCAGGCGGTTCAGCCTTCAGCCTTCAGCCTTCGGCCTTCAGTTTCGCCAGCATGCGCCGATTGAATTCCTCCGACTGGCCGCGCGGGATCGAGAGCGTTTTCCAGGTCGGACCGCACAAATGTTTGGCGAGCAACAGGATCTGGTAGGCGTGGCCGGAGTAGTGCGCCACCTGTCGGCTGATGGCTTTATAGACCGAATGCGGCTCGCCGCGAATGATGACCGTTCGCTGAAGGTCGGCATCGGTGAGCGGCGTCAGCGCATCGAACACGCATTTCCAGCCGTGTTCCCACTCGGCGATCAACTCCTCGCGCGTCTGGCGCGGATCCTCGAACTCGCGGTCGCGCATGCGATCGGGCTTTTCGCCGTCGCTCGTCAGGAAATCAACCCACCGCGAGCGCATATTGCCGGCCAGGTGGCGCATCAGGATCGCGACGCTGTTGGCCTCGTCGTCCAATGTTGCGTGCAGCTGGTCGTCCGAGAGCTGCGCGATCGATTTGTCGGCGAGCTTCTTGATTTTCTGGAACTCGTCGAGCACCACTTCGAGGATGGGAGAGTCAGAGTTGGTAAGCATGTTCGATGACCAACAAGGCGAAGAACAGCAATGCACGCCCCGACGCCGCCGAGTCTTCCCAGGTTCACGTGGGGAAATTAGAACGACCTGGTGAAGAGCGCGGTAATAGCCGCCTGCGCCGCCGGCGTCAGCATGCGCGTGCCGGTACCCGTGAAGTGCACATGCTCGATCTTCGGTTCCTCGCTGCCGCCGCGCGCGACCCACTTGTCGTGATCGCCGTCCCATTCGAACCAGCCGTGCTTTTCCTGGTCGAACACGAACAGCGGCTTGTTGCACAGCTTCGCGAACTCGGCGCCCCAGCCCGTACCGCCACGCACGGTCTGATCGGGTTGAATCGCGCCGATCACGTAGATCTCCTGGCCGTTGTTGATCTGATACCAGATGCTCTGGAGGATCTTGCGGAACGTCGGCGTATCCGGATAACGCCGGTGCATCAGCTTCGAGACGTATGCGAGGCTGACGTCGCCGGCGTTCAACTCTTCATGGTTGAGGACGCGCAGGCCGCGCGTCCGCGCCGGCTTGTGGCCATCGAAGGAGAAGTTGACTTCCTCGATGCCGAAGCTTTCGGCGCACTCGCCGAAGGCTGCTTCTGCACCCTGGGCGCCGCCGCTGAAGAGGATGACGTCTTCGCGTCGCATCGGCCGTCAGTCCTTGTCCTTTTCGTCGTCGGGCGCGGCGGCGGCCGGCGCCTCGGCGTCCGGTGCGTCGACCTCGGGCGCGTCGACCT
>DASVFC010000370.1:0-3406 GCA_036380235.1 Vicinamibacterales bacterium | reverse complement strand
TCGAGTTCAACCTGCTCGGCGTCAACCAGGTGCAGGTGCGCGAGAACATCGGCTTGAACTTCGCGGCCGCGCTGCGCAGCTTCCTGCGCCAGGACCCGAACATCATCCTCGTCGGCGAGATTCGAGACTTCGAAACCGCGGAAATCGCGGTGAAGGCCGCGCTGACCGGCCACCTCGTGCTGTCGACGCTGCACACCAACGATGCGCCGAGCACGATCAACCGCCTGATGAACATGGGCATTGAGCCGTTCCTGGTTGCCAGCTCGCTCAACCTGGTTTGCGCCCAGCGCCTGGTCCGCCGGATCTGCACCAATTGCAAGGTCGACGACGACGTGCCGCCGCCGGCGCTCGAGCAGATCGGTTTCACGTCGGCGCTGGCCGCGACCGTGAAACCAAAAAAGGGCAGCGGCTGCGAAAAATGTAACAAGACCGGCTACAAGGGCCGCGTCGGCCTCTACGAAGTCATGGAGATCACCGACGAACTCCGCGAACTCATCCTGGTGGGTGCATCAGCGCTCGAGTTACGCCGAAAAGCTATCGAAGAAGGCATGATCACGCTCCGCGGTTCGGGTCTGCGCAAGATTACCCAGGGCGTCACCACGATCGAAGAAGTGTTACGCGAGACGGTGAAATAGGCGGATTGCAGATTGCAGACAGCACATTTCAACGTTGCTGATTTGTCTGCATATTGCCGATTGCGTCGGAAGGATTAAATGGCCACTCTCCCGGATTTGTTGAAGCAGGCGGTTGAAAAGGGGGCATCGGACCTCCATCTGTCGATCGGGTCGCCGCCGCAGTGCCGCGTGCATGGCGAGCTCGAAAAGATGGCGCCCCACGCCGAGCTGTCGCCGACCGACACCAAGTCGCTGACCTACGCCGTGCTCACCGATGCGCAGAAGAAACGCTTTGAAGAAACCAAGGAGCTCGACTTCTCGTTCGGCATTCGCGGCCTGGCCCGTTTCCGCTGCAACATGTTCAACCAGAAGGGCGCCGTCGGCGCCGTCTACCGCCAAATCCCGGAGCGCATTCGACCTTTCGACGAACTCGGTCTGCCGGCGGTGCTGGCGAAAATGGCCGAGCGGCCGCGCGGCCTTGTACTGGTGACGGGGCCGACCGGCTCCGGTAAGTCGACCACGCTGGCAGCGATGATCGACAAGATCAACATCGAGCGGCACGGTCACATCCTGACCGTTGAAGACCCGATCGAATACCTGCACCAGCACAAGAACTGCCTGATCAACCAGCGCGAGCTGCACAGCGACACCGACAGCTTCTCCAACGCGCTGCGCGCGGCGCTTCGTGAAGATCCCGACGTGGTGCTGATCGGCGAAATGCGCGACCTCGAGACGGTTGAATCGGCGCTGCGCATCGCGGAAACCGGCCACTTGACGTTCGGCACGCTGCACACCAACTCCGCGGCGTCGACCATCAACCGCATCATCGACGTGTTTCCGTCGCACCAGCAGTCGCAAATCCGCACCCAGCTGTCGCTGGTCATCGAAGGCATTGTCTGTCAGGCGCTACTGCCGCGGGCCGACGGCAAGGGCCGCGTCGTGTCGCTCGAAATCCTCGTGCCGACCGCCGGCATCCGCAACCTGATTCGTGAAGACAAGGTGCACCAGATTTATTCGGCGATGCAGACCGGGCAGGAAAAGCTCGGCATGCAGACGATGAACCAGTCGCTGGCGACGCTGTACTTCAAACGCCAGATCACGCTCGACACGGCAATGACCGCATCGTCGAACCGCGACGAGCTGCAGGAAATGATCAACCGCGGCGCCGGCGTGGTGGCGGGCGCAGGCATGGGGCCGCGGCCGGGCATGCCGCAGCGGCCGCCGGTACGCACGTAAAGGCGAGGGGTTTGTCTCTCTCGGGAGAATGATGCATGGCGACGTTTGCTTTTTCAGGACGCACCCGTTCGGGCGAGTCGGTCTCGGGCGAGCGCATCGGCGACACCATGGACGCCGTGGTAAACGCGTTGCGACGCGAGCAGATCCAGGTCACCAAGATCCAGCCGACGCAGAAGAAGTCCTCTGTCGCGGCCGCGGCCGGCAAGGTGAAGGCGCGCGGCGTACCGTCGAAGAACCTCGCCGTGTTCACGCGCCAGTTTTCGGTCATGATCGACGCCGGCCTGCCGCTGGTGCAGTGTCTCGACATCCTGGGTAACCAGGAAGAGCACAAGTATTTCTCGCAAGTCATCCTGGGGGTGCGCACCGACGTCGAAGGCGGCATGTCACTGGCCGACGCCATGAAGCGCCACCCCAAGGTGTTCGACGCTCTGTACTGCAACATGATCGCGGCCGGCGAAGCGGGAGGTATTCTCGACACGATTCTCAAGCGCCTGGCGACCTACATCGAAAAGGCAGTCAAGCTGCAGAGCCAGGTCAAGTCGGCGATGATTTATCCGGTAGCCGTCATCGTGATCGCCGCTGTGGTCATCGGCGTCATCTTGTGGAAGGTCATCCCGACCTTCGCGGCGTTGTTTGCCGGCCTCGGTGCGGAGCTGCCGTTGCCGACGCGCATCGTGATCATGCTGAGCAACAACCTGGTGCGGTTCTTCCCGTTCATGTTGATTGCCGGCTTCGGTCTGTCCTACGGGTTGAAGAATTACTACGCGACCGAGAAAGGCCGGCGCGTCATCGACGGCCTGAGCTTGAAGGCGCCGATCCTCGGGCCGATTCTGCGCAAGATCGCGGTCGCGCGTTTCTGCCGCACGTTGTCGACGCTGATGGCGTCGGGCGTGCCGATTCTCGATGGACTCGACATCACCGCCAGGACCGCGGGCAACGCGATCATCGAAGACGCCATCCAGACCACGCGCAAGAGCATCGAGCGCGGTGAAACGATCTCCGCGCCGCTCAAGGAGACGAAGGTGTTTCCAAGCATGGTGTGCCAGATGATCAGCGTCGGTGAGGCAACCGGCGCGCTCGATACCATGCTCGGCAAGATCGCCGACTTCTACGAAGAAGAAGTCGACGTCGCGGTGGAAGGCCTGCTGACGCTGATGGAGCCGCTGATGATTGCGTTCCTCGGCGGCGCGGTCGGCGGCATCGTCATCGCGATGTACATGCCGATCTTCGACCTGATCAGCAAGCTGACGTAATGGAGCAGCAGACGCTGCGGCGGCGACTGGCGGCGCTCATCGCGCTCCGCCTCGTCGTCGCCACGGTGCTGCTGGGCTCGGCGGTTGTCGTTCAACTGCGCGAGCCGGACGGGTCGGCAGTCAATCCGTTTTTCTTCGTGATTGGCCTGACCTACGCGGTCAGCCTCGGTTCCATCGGTTCGCTGCGGTTCATCGACCGCCACCCGTGGCTGACCGACGTGCACTTTGCGATCGATGCACTCCTGGTTTCGGCGGCGGTCTTCCTGACTGGTGGCATCCAGAGCCTGTTCACCATCCTCTACA
>DASVFC010000369.1:0-2344 GCA_036380235.1 Vicinamibacterales bacterium | reverse complement strand
CTAGTGACTCGCGTCGTCAACCGGCGGTGTCGAGAATGGCGCCGTCCTGAGCAACCGCTCAAACGTGGCGGCGTCGACCGGCGGGCTGAAGTGGAAGCCCTGCCCTTCATCACATCGTTCGGCGCGCAGATACGCGAACTGGTGCTTGGTCTCCACGCCCTCGGCCACGACGCGGCAGCCGAGGCTCTTGCCCATCGCGATCACCGCGCGCACCAGCGGCGCGCCATCGGGTGTCGGGACGATGCCGCGCACGAACGACTGATCGATCTTCAGCACGTCGACCGGGCAATGCTGCAGGTAGCTCAAGCTCGACGGCCCGGTGCCGAAGTCATCGACCTTCAACACGACGCCGTTCTTCTTCAAGACCTCCAGTAAGGACGTCGTTGCCGCGGTGTCGACCATCAGCGCGCTTTCGGTCAGCTCGAGCTCGAGGAAGCGCGATGGCAGCCGCGTCTCGTGCAGGAAGCGCTGGATATCTTCGAGGAACCCGGCGGTGCGGAACTGCAACGCCGACACGTTGACTGCAATCGGAATCGCCGGCAGACCGGCGTCCTGCCAGGCGCGGGCCTGCCGGCAGGCTTCGCGCAGCGCCCAGCGTCCCATCGGAATGATCAGCGCCGACGCTTCGGCGGCCGGGATGAACTGGTCGGGTTGGATGATCCCGCGCTCGGGATGGTGCCACCGCATCAGCGCTTCAGCGCCGCGGATGTGGCCCGTCACCAGATCGATTGTCGGCTGGTAGTAGAGCTTGAACTCACCGGCGTCGAGAGCATTGCGCAGTTCGGATTCGATCGACGAGCGCTTGATAGCCGGCGCTTCCATGTCGGGCCGATAAAAGCCGACGCGGTTCCGCCCGGTATTCTTGGCGTGATACATCGCCGTGTCGGCGCGCATGATCAGCGACTGCGCGTCCTGCCCGTCTTCGGGATACAGCGCGATGCCGACGCTGGCGGTAAGCGCCAGCTCGTGCCCGGAAATATGATGCGGCTCGGCAATCGACGTGACGATCTTCTCCGCGATCAACCCCGCATCTTCCGGCTGATCGACTTCCGACAACAGGATCAGGAATTCGTCGCCGCCGTGGCGGCTCACGGTGTCGGATTCTCGCACGCACATTGTCAGCCGGCGGGCCACCGATCGCAGCACCTGGTCGCCAATCGCATGACCAAGCGTGTCGTTGATGTGCTTGAACCGATCGCAATCGAGGAACAGCACCGCGAGACGGCGACCGTAGCGCCGCGCCAACGCTATCGAGCGCGCGAGGCGGTCGTTGAGCAGCAGGCGGTTCGGCAGATCGGTCAGCGCGTCGTGCTCGGCGAGATGCAGCATCTGCAGCCGCCGCTCGCGCGATACGATGACGTCGCGAAACACGATCACGGCGCCGAGAATCTTGCCGTCGCGGTCCTGAATGGGGGCCGCCGAATGCTCGATGGCCGTTTCGTTGCCTTCGCGGCTGACGAGGATGTAGTTGCCCTTGAGCCGGACCTTGCGGTTGTGCTCGATTGCCAGCTGCGATGGATCCTCGGCGTGGGAGCCGGTGAGCCCGTCGGTGACGTCGAACACCTCGGCCAGCGGCCGCGCAAACGCCTCGGACCGCGTCCAGCCGGTCAGGCCCTCGGCCTCGGCGTTGAGATAGGTGACGTTGCCCTGCGTATCGGTGGTCATCACCGCGTCGCCGATCGAATTCAGCGTGATCTCGGCGCGCTCGCGCTCGACGAACATCTGCTGCTCGATGCCGCGCCGCTCGAACATCATCGCGATCAACTGCCACAACGTGCGCGCATCGATCTGGTCGGTGATGACGAAGTCGCTGGCGCCGCGGTCAACGGCGCGGCGGGCAATCGCCTGGTCGGCGGAGCGCGCCAGCACCATGATGGCGGTCTTCGGCGCCATGCGCCGAACCTCAGCAATGGCGGACAGGTCGCGGAACTCCGGCAACGACAAGTCGAGCAGGACAACCCGCGGCGGATGTTTGGCCAGCAGATCGAGCCCTTCGCTCAACGTTGGCACGTGCACTACCTGGAGCATGCCGGGCACCGCCATCAGCAAATTCATGATGCTGCCGCCCTTCGCACCGCCTTCGATCAGCAATAGCGTGGGTACATCGTGGCCGTACTGATGTGCTTGTGCTCCAGCGGGTTGTGGCATCCGCGTCATAGCCCGGCCGATGTTCAGCAATTTCGTTGCCGTCTGCGATGCACCGCATCGTTCGCCTGTTGTGCATAGATTGCCGACAAAAGTTCCACAAATGGGCGACTACGCTACATCGTCGTGATCGCGACCACGATTTTGCGCGAAAATTTTACTCCCAACATTTGGTCATCTATTTGCTGAATGATGCGCT
>DASVFC010000368.1:0-11452 GCA_036380235.1 Vicinamibacterales bacterium | reverse complement strand
GGCAGCCAGACGTCTGGAAATGCCTGGCCCATCTGCATGGTTGCTTCGACGTTGCCGATGCGCACCAGGGCGCGGCCGGGGAAGAAGTCCCAGTCGATGTCGTCGAATACGTACTGCAGGATCTGATGCGTCTTCGGGTCGATCCACAACGTCACCATCGACGCCTTGTTCATCTTGTCTTCGATGTCGTCTTCACGCCGGCGAACTTCCTTATTGGGACGCGAGCGGCCCTCCTTGAAGAGCCCGGCGCGCGGGTAGTACTCGATCTTCAACGCGTCGATAGCGTTGACCTTCTCGCGCCCTGCCAGCGCGTATTGGCCGGATTCGAACTTGAACTTGAGGAAGTACGCCGACGACACGAACTGCGGCTCGCGCACCTGTTTGAGCATGTCGTCGGTGTTGGTGATCGGCACGGGCGACGGTTGATCGTCCGACGACTTCACTTCGACGCCGCCCGGAGCGATGGTCACGGTGCGATCCGGCCCACCGGGTTCTTCGCCGCGCGCCCGCCGCTCGGCTCGCCGCCGCTCGTTCTCCTCGCGGTTTTTCTGACGGCGTAGCCATTGCTCTTCGGCCTTGCGGCGGTTCTCTTCCGACAGCTTCACGCCATCTGCGGTGAGCGGGCTGCGAATGAAGATGCCGTCGCGAATGAACCATGTGTACTCGCGGCGCATGCCCCAAAGCGGCAAGCCGCCAGGGCCGGTGAGGTCGAACGTCTCCCTTTCTTCGAGCACGTACTGCTGAAGCTTCTTCCAATTGTCGTCGCGGCGGGCGAGCACCTTCTCCATGAAGGCGTCGAGGTCGGACTGCGCTCTTACGGGCAGGGTGGCAGCGGCCACCCCGAGGCACAGCAGGACGAGCAGTTGTCTAGATCTCATGGCGGATCTAGGAAGTAGACGTTTATTGCGCGGTGGTAGTTTCCGGTGATTCGCGCCGGTAGACGACCTTGCCGTCGGCAATGGTTACGGCCACTTCCGTGGTTGTCAGGCGCGCTGGCGGCGCGGAAAAGATGTCGTCGGTGAGGACCACGATGTCGGCGAGCATGTCGCGGGTAAGCGTGCCCTTGCGTTGCTCGTCGAACGACGCCCAGGCACCGTCGCGCGTGTAAACCTGGATGGCGCGGCGGAGCGGAAGGCGCTCGGTGGGGATCCAGCCGCCCTTTGGCAGGCCTTCGGTGGTGGTGCGCGTCACCGCCACATGCAGCCCCATCTTCGGATCGAACGTCATGACCGGCCAGTCGCTGCCAAAAGCGAGCGGCCCCTTGGCCTTGGCAATGCTGTTCCACAGCCAGCCGCGCGCCGCACGCGCGTCGCCGATGTTCGTGCTCCACACGTCACCCGGCGTGGGGCTGGGCGTGGCGTGCACCGGTTGGAACGAGGCAATCACGCCGAGCGCGCCGAAGCGCGGAATGTCTGCCGGATCGATGGTCTCGATGTGCTCGATACGATGACGGCGTCCGCGCGGTGGCAGCGGATTGCTCCTGGCAGCCGCGGCGTAGGCGTCGAGCGTCATGCGCACCGCGGAATCGCCGATAGCGTGCGTCATGACCTGCCATCCGCGGCGATCCAGCATACCCACGATTGCGGTCATCTGCTCCGGCGTGAACCGCGCGTCGCCTTTGACCGCGCGATTGGCGTAAGGCTCGAGCATGGCGGCGGTGTGCGCTTCAATCACGCCATCGGCAACGAGCTTGACGGCGCCGGTCTTCAACAGCGGATCGTCGGCGAAACGCGTGCGGATCTGTTCCAGTTCTTCGACGCCCGCTTGCGTGAGCGACGCATCTGCACGCAGCGCCTGATAGATGCGCAGCGTCAGTTGATTGCGCCTGCGCAGCCGATCGTAGAGCTCGAGATCGCCGGCCGGTCCGCCCGCGTCCTGGACGCTGGTGATGCCGAGCCGATGCGCCTCGTCGATCGCAGCGCTGATCGCGGCGAGGCGATCCTCTTCTGTCGGTTGTGGCGCCACCTTGCTCATCAGCGCCATTGCCGTTTCCTTCAGCGCGCCGGTCGGCTCGCCGGTGCGCGGGTCTTTGACGATGATGCCGCCAGCCGGATTCTTCGTTTTGCGCGTGATGCCGGCCGCTTTGAGCGCGGCGGTATTCGCCCAGCCGGTGTGCCCGTCGTAGGCGACTAGATACGCCGGTCGATCGGGAACCAGCGCGTCGAGCATCTGGCGCGTCGGCATGGTGCCGTTGAACGGCTGGTAATACCAGCCGCGGCCGGTAATCCACTGGCGCTCGGGGTGCGCCTCGGCCCAGGCACGAATCGTGTCCCGGATCTCATCGACCGACGTGGCGTCATCGAGTTTGACCTGATCGAGCGAGAGCCCGCCGCTGACCAGATGCGCATGCGCATCGTTGAATCCCGGCAGCACCGCTCCACCCTGCGCATCAATTACCGTGGTTTGCGCGCGGCGCAGCCGCTGGATCTCGCGGTTGCTGCCGACACGGATCACCTTGTTGCCGCGGACAGCGACGGCTTCCTCGAGCTCGTCGCGATCGCCGGTGTAGACGTGGCCGTTGATCACGATCAGGTCCACCGGGCCATCGTCTTCGCGCTGCGCGCCGACGATGAGTCCGGCAATGACCGTGACCCCGACGATGAATGCCACGGCGTATGCCGTGAAACGGGCCGCCATTCTGGTGCACAAATTCTAGCGTGTTTCAGGCGGCGTGGCGCTTGATCGCAAAAGGATCAGCCGGGCAGTTTTTCGTGTCAGCATCTTACGGATGCGAATCGCGATTCTTGGTTCAGGTGCAGTCGGTGGGTATTTCGGCGCGAAACTTGCCCGATCCGGTCAAGACGTAACGTTCATCGCGCGAGGCGCGCATCTCGAAGCTATACGTGCCAGGGGACTCGAGATTCAGAGCGCCAAGCTCGGCGATTTTACGGTCACGTCAGCTGCTGAGAGCGACACCGCCAGGATTGGCCATGTCGACCTGGTGATCGTGGCGGTCAAGGCTTACGACAACGCCACCGCATTGCCGATGCTCAAGCCGATGATCGGTGACAACACGGTCGTGCTTACGCTTCAGAACGGCGTTGACAGCGTGGACGAGGTCGCAGCGGTGACGGGAGACCGCCACGTGCTTGGTGGTACGACGTATGTGGCGACGGCGCTCGAAGGGCCCGGCCTGATCGTGCAGACCGGCGTGCATCGATCGATCATCTTCGGCGAGGTGTTCGGCGATCGCAACCGCATCTCGCCGCGCGTGCAAGCGATCGCCGATGTGTTTACGGCGGCGGACATCCAGACCACGCCGGTCGCCGACGGGCGGGTGCCGATCTGGGACAAGTTCGTCTACCTTGCCGCATTCTCGGGTTTCACCGGTGCGTCGCGCCTGGCGATCGGGCACATCTGGAAGTATCCGCACGTCCAGGAGATGTTCTACGCCACCTCGCGCGAAGTCGCGGCGATTGCGAAAGCTGAAGGCGTGGAGATCTCGGCCAATCGTTTCGACACGCTCAAGGAATACATGGACAACATTCCGGCGACGACGCGATCGTCGCTGTTGATCGATCTCGAGCAGGGCAAGCGGATCGAAGTGGAGGCGCTGCAGGGCGCCGCCGTGCGTCGCGCCAGGAAGCACGGCGTCGCGGTGCCGATTCTGTCGACGCTCTACGCCTTACTCAAGCCGTGGGAGAACGGTCCGGTTAAGTAAGGCGAATTGTTCGCGCGCGCGCACGCGGATGGCGCCGTCGATCAGCGGGAATGTATCCGTGATGTAAGCGAACTGATCGAGGGTGAGGCCATACTCGGTCGCAGCGATCGCGTTAAGCCGCGCGTACTCACGCCACGCTTGTGACACACCTTCGCGCGCGATCACTTTTGACAACGCCACCAGCTCGCTGAAGGCGGGCGAGTCCGGTTGTGGCCGCGGCACCGGCAGCCGCGCCATCAGCGCAGCGTTGACGTGTGTCATCACGCTCGAGCGGACGAGGAAGTTCGCGACCATGCTGTTCATCAGGCCGAGCAGGCACCATTGGTCCGGATCCGGGAGCGGGGTTTTGCACACGAAGACTGTGTGCGTGGAGATGGTGCCCGGCGGCAGCAATGCCGCGATCAACGTCAGCTTGTTGGTGGCACTGGCGACATCGCGATATGCGATCCGGCCGCTTTCGAACGAGGCGCGATCGACCACTCTCTCGGCGGCCGCGATTGGTATCGCTGTTCTCGCCTTCGCCAGATCCACCTGAAACGGCGACAGCAGCTTGCCTTCGACAATCGGCAGCAGGTGGGGCCGCCGATGATCGACGGCGACGAAGTGCGGCCGATCGTCGGTCGCATTGAGCTCGCGGCCAAACCTGACGTGCCATCCCGCGACAGCGCCGAGCGACGGCACCCGGCTCGCCACCGAACTGACGATTGCGAGCGCGGTCGAGTCACGGATCTCTGGAACCGCGAGATCATCGCTCCAGGACTCCAGTCGCGATCGTGACACCGTCAACGGTGTGCCGACATCCTCCGACTCCAGTACGCGCGGGTCGGTGAGGCCAGCGTGGAACCTGAGCGTGTCGGTTCGCCCGGCGTTTGTGGTCGCCAGCAACACGAACCGGATGCTGCGGTGAATCGGGAAGATGCGGCGGCGATTGTCGAACGCCAGCCAGGTGTCGATCGTCGTGCGATCGAACAGGTGCCGGCGCAGCGCCGCACTGCCGTGATCGGTGGCGAGCCCCGACGGCAGAATCATTCCGACACGTCCGCCCGGGCGCGCCAGTTGGAGCGCACGTTCGAGAAACAGCTGATAGCGGTTCGCATGCCCGTTGCTCTGCAGGCGATAGATGCCGGCGTCACGGTAGAAGCGCATCGCGGCAACCGTATGGGAGCGATGCGTCGCGCGATCGACAGCGTTGCCCGTGTCGGCCCGCAACATGTCCCACGGCGGATTGCCGATCACCGCATCGAAGCCTCCGTCGACACGCACTTGGCCGCCGGCATCGAAGAAGACCTCTGGAAAGGCCAGCTCCCAATGGAACGCCTGGTGCCCGGCGGCGACTCGTCGCGCCGCCTGGAGTGACGCGTGCACGTGTGGCGCCGGTAGTGTCGTCGGTGCACCGGTAGCGGCCGCGATCCATTCGCAGACGAGGCCGGTCGAAGGCCGCGGCGGCGGAGAAAGCAACGCTGCCGACCAGGCGTCTGCCGCAGCGCTCCATTTCGCAATCGCACCGTCGGGCGCCGCGAGATCCGCAATCAGCCGCTCCTTCGCCCGCACGTCATCCACGGAATCCGACGGCAGCGTCAGGCGTGCCCGCGTTGGGAGGACGTGGTGCGCGACCGCTGCCGCTAGTTGATCCTCGAACAGCGGCAACGCGATCTCGCGGCGTGCGCGGCGCGGCTGCCGCGAAAGATCCGCGAGCCGCGCCCCGAGCAGGCTGTTGCCGGCGGCGAGATGGTGATCGAGAAAGGTCAGCGGCCGTTCGCCGGCAAGGGTGGTGAGCCACAGTGACAGGCGAGCGAGCTGGACCGCGGTCGGATTGAGATCGACACCGAACAGGCAGCGTTCGGCGACCTGCCGTCGCAACGAGGCCCGGTGCCCGTCGTGGATCTCATGTGCGATCCAGCGCCCGTCGCGGATGTTGGCCTGCTCACACTGATCCGCGAGGTACCGGCAGGCTGCGACCAGGAACGCGCCGCTGCCCATTGCCGGATCGAGCACACGCAACTGCAGAATCTCGTCGCTGCTCCTGTGTTCCGTCAGCGGCGACAGCGATCGCTGGACGAGGAACTCCGTGATCGATCGCGGCGTGTAAAAGCTGCCGGTGGCTTTACGTTCCGTCGACGTCTTCGACAGGCGAATGGCACGGCCGGACGACACCGGCTCGTAATCGAGGACACGTTCGTAGACGGACCCCAATTGCTCGACGCCGAGATCGAAGTAGGAAATGCGGCGGCGTCCCGAACGGGTCGGCTCGGTCGCGACGGCAAGAAGAATGTCCGATGCCACCGGATCGGGGACGCGGCGCTGTTCGATGAGCGGCGTGTGCCGCGGTGAGAACAGGCGGCCGTTGAACGCGGTTACGGCGAGATCGCCGGCACGACAGCCGGCGTGTGCGAGACGCGAGATCGCGCGCAGCGCCGACCACGAACCTCGTGTAGTGCCGCGCAGCGCGCGGCGCGCCAGCATGTCGACCGAATAGGCGTCGCGATAGATCTCGTTCCACACCGGCACCATGCCGTGCGCTTCGGCGAACAACAGGAAGAGGATTCGATAGACCACGGTGAGCGCCTGGTCGAGCGTCGCGCGCGACGGACGCTCGTCCCGGCGCGCGAGGCTCGACGCGAGCCGCGGCAGCGCGCTGAGCACGCCATCACCGAGTGAGGTGCACACACGCAGCGCATGCGCGTCAGATCGCTCGACGATCGACTGCAACGATCGCGCATCATGCGCGGAGAACGCCGTCGCATTCGCCAGCAGCCACAAAGCCGCCAGCGACGCTGGCGACGTGTTCATTGCACCCAGGTCGAACTCGATCCCCTTGCGCGTCCAGGCACGGGTGCAATCGACAATCCGCAGCGAACGGCCGTTGCTGATCAGCGCCCAGTCAGCGTCGGCAGCGACGCCGGCGGTCACGGCGGCCCGCCAACAAGTTCGAACCGGCACGCTCCACGGCACGGTCAGGCATATCACCGGCATTGACTTGAGCGGGCCGCACAGGCCGAGTGGATGCGGCGCGAGAGCCGGACGGTCGTGCCCGAGCAGCTGCAGCATCGGCGTAACCGCGATGTCGTGGATCGATCGCACGCTTGATGCCGGCCCCAGCGCGCGCGACACCCGTCGCCACCATTGCCCGATGCCCCGTTGGAAATCGCGCAACGATCCCTCGCGCGTCGCGGGCAGAAGTTCCTGCTCGATGAAGGCGTGCGAGATGAGCTCGCCGCCGAAACCCGCGATCATCGTCGCGTCACCGGCCACGCCGCGATCAGCCGCGTCGCGCTCGCATCGGCCGTCACGGCCCCGATGACGCTTCGCGATCGCCGTGCCAGTGCAGCGTCCAGCACGTCGCATGCCGCCTCGTGCGCCGTGGCAGTCTGCTCGCCCCGGCCATCGAACAGCGATCGCTGCACCGCGCGCGTGCGCGACGCCGCGAGATGCTTGCGGATCGCGGCAATACGGGCGTCCACCCGTTGCCGCAGCGGTGCCAAATCGGCGTTGACTGCGGACCGAGTGCAATCGCGGAACTCGCCGGCCGCCGCCTGCAGCGATTCGGACGTCGCGATGCGTTCGAGCACGTCGCGCGGCCTCCCGCCACGTCCGTCAACGGTAATCAGGTGCGCGCATGGCGATTCAGCCACGATTGCTCCGCGCTCGTTGATCAGAGACGTGCTGTGGAGCGCCACCATCCGCGTGGTTGCTCGATGCTGCGGCGGCGCGCCGACGGCGCGTCGTTCCTTCTGGTGCGTTACGGCATAGCGTCGCTGCTGCATCAACCGCGCGCATTCCGCCTCGACGCCTGGAACCACGGCGCTGGCGATCGCCGGCGCGCGTGGAATCTGGCTTGATGTCTCGGCGAAGACCATCGCCGCCACGGAGGCTTCGTCGATCGCGCCCGCCTGGTCGAGTCGCGCAGCGCGATGGCGGCGCTGCTGAAGGCACTCGAGCACGTGCGTCTCAATCGTGCCTGCGTGCAACAGCCGCCAGGCATGGACTCGCCGTCCCTGGCCCAGCCGGTCGACGCGGCCGATGCGTTGTTCGAGACGGAGTGGACTCCATGGCAGTTCAACATCGATGACCAGCCGACAGCGGTGGTGGAGATTGAGTCCCTCGCCCGCGGTATCGGTGGCGAGTAGGACGTCGGCGTCACCGCGGTTGAACGACTCGACCGCCGAGCGGCGCTCGTCGATCGGTGTGGCACCGGTGACGGTCAGCGGACGAATGCGTGGCGGCAGCGCTGCCAGGATCGCGTCGACCGTGTCGCGGTATTCGGTGAAGACGATCACAGGTTCGTCGACACGCAATAACGCGCGGCCGATCCAGCGCAACTTCGCCGCCGCATCGATGCCCGCGATCAAGTGGAGCAGCCGCTCGATGACCGCCCGTTCCACTGCTTCGCTTTGCAGACCTGGACGCGCAAGCAGCGCCGGCGCACCGCAATCGTCGCCATCGTATTCCTCGTCCCATGGCAGATCGTTCTGAACCGGTTCGGCAGCAGGCGACAGCAGTGTGAGCCGGCGTCGCAGCGTGCGTGCGAGGGCGAGCGGGCTCGAGGCAGCTCGTCGAGCGATTGTGATGGCCACCAGTTGCGCGAATCGATCGGTCACGCCGCGAGCGCGCCAGATCGCCTGCGTATACTTCTGGACCTCGTCCAGCAACGTCATTTCCGCGGCGCCAGGCCGCATTCGGAAGAGGCGTTCGCGTCGGCGTGAATCGAGCCCGGCTTCCTGGCGCGACCGCCTGAAGATCGTCAGCGGCTCGCCGTGGCCGCCAATGCGCGCCAGGTAATCGAACGCCGCATCGTCGCCGGAATGCGGCGTCGCTGTTGCCAGCACGCACCACGGCGCGCGCGAGGCGAGCGCATCAACGGCGGCGCCGCGATCGGTGCCGGGAGTGAGGTGGTGAGCTTCGTCGGCGATCACCATGTCAATCGGAACCGCGGCCAGCGCCGCCATCACTTCCGGGCGCTTGACGAGATCGATCGACGCGATCACCGTCGCATGCATAGTCCACGGGTTGACACCGGGAGGCAGCGTGGCGCCGATGTCCGCAATCGCGCCTTGATCAATCACGCCGCACGGGATGCCGAACCGCTGCTGGAGTTCCAGCGCCCAACCGGCACGCAACCCGGCAGGGCACAACACCAGCGCGCGTTCCACGAAGCCTCGCTCGCGCAGTTCGCTAAGGATCAGCCCGGCTTGAATCGTCTTTCCGAGGCCGACTCCATCTGCCAGCAGCACGCGCGTGGCACCACGCAACACCGCGAGTGCCGGTTCGAGCTGATATGGCAGAAGATCGATCGTTGCCGCGGCCGCGGTCCAGAGACCAATCGCGGGGCGATCGCCGGCCACCGCCGCCATCGCGCGACGGACGACGGTGTTGCGCGAGCGGCGAACTATCCGCCCGGAGTCGACCGCGACGACGCGATCGAACGGATCGATCACGCGCAAACGCCGGCGGTCCGATCCTTCCAGCGTGATGACCGAGCAGCGTTCGTAAGCGTCGATGCCGGCGACTCGCCATTGCTCGTCGCGGACAACGACCGTGGACCCAGGCAGGCACAATGGAGACATGCGCCGTCAAGGTGCAAAGCAGCCGCCCGGGAGAGAATCGCGGAAGTCCGAACGAATTCGGGAGTGGGTCTGCGCGACGGCGCAAAAGCTGCGCGGCGAAGCCCGCCGCAACGACGCAGTTTCTGCTTACTTGGATGAGTGGATCGCGTTGAAGAACAACCGGAAGGTCGCGTGCGCCTGCGCGCGATGCTGCGGACGAAACGCGAACAACACGGCGCGCCCTTGGCCCGCCTTCACCTCTACCATCGCGCCCTTGCCTGCGATCACCTTCTCGCCTTCGAGCCAGCCGCTCATCAGCACGTTGCTCTTCGCGTATCGGGCAATGATGCGGGCAGTGGCGGCGGTGGCATCAGCGTTTGAGGGCGCCGCGATCTCGTAGCCGGTGTTGAAGCTGCAGAACCCGGCGGTTTCCCGCGGCAGGCCGTAACTGAGCGGATCCGCTTCAAGCTCGACCCTGACGATCGATCCGGGGCAGAAATATTCGTTCGGCGACAGGCCACGCGTGACGTCGCGCAACGGCGCGCCAAGGAGGGTAACGGCGAGGTCGCTGGACGAATCGAGCGTGATCAACGTGCCGCCCGCTGCGACGAACTGCCGCAGCTGCTCGGCGCCGTCCTTGCCAATGCCGCCGGAGTATTCAGGCGGCATCGTCCCTGCAGGATGGCCGCTCAGGATGCGCTCGGCGGCGAGGTCCGGCAGCACGATCGCATCGAACCGCGGATGCAGCGCGCCCTTGCGCATGTCGGCGTCGGTGATGCTCTCGAACTCGAACTCGTATTGCTCGAGCAGCCAGCGGGTCCAGCCTTCGTCGATGCTCTCGACCCACGGCTTGTATAAGCCGACACGCGATCGCCCAATCGGTCGCGCATCGCCCGGCGCGCGCCCTCCCGAGGCGGTGGCACGCAGGCCGAGTTCATTGGCGATCGCGGCAACGGTCTCGCGTACGCCTTTCGATTCCGCGACGAGGAGCGATCCCGGCTCGTAGGTGTATCCCTGGATTGCGAAAGGCGCGGGGAGAAAGGACACGCGCGCGCCAGTCTTCAGCAGCCGGTTGATCGCGATGCTGCCGGCGTTGCCACGCCCGTCGAGCACGTAGAACGACGCGCGGCGAACGTCGCCCCACACCTTCTGCGGCGGAATCGTCGCCCGATCCAGCCGCGTCGTCGGTCCCGGATCGAAATACTGATCGACGCGATCGACGCGAACGTTCATCTGCAGCGGCAGCGTCCAGCCGGCGACATCGTAGGGGCGATCGGCTGGGGCAGCCGGCGTGGCGCGGCGAATCGGATACTGCTGCACTTCGAGCAACGTTTTCGCGTAAGCACGGAACGGCTGCGCCATGAAGACGATGTCGGCGCCGTTCTGGTAGACCGTGTCGCGATAGCGGAACGGTTCGAGCGTCCGCCTGATCTCGACCGCGCCTTGCAGCAACAATTCTTCGAGCTTCTTCGCCGCGTGCGGATCGAATTGATCGTGCGGGATGATGAACGCGAACGGTCCACCCTTTTCGCCGAGCTCCACCTGGCGTTTGCCCATGCGATAAAAGTTGCGCACGAGTTCGCCGCGGAAACGCGCCGCGCCGACGATCAAACCTCGCGCTGCCGAGAGGTTGTAGTCGACGATGTGGCGAAGCGTCCACGCGCCGCCTTGCCACGGATTAGGGAAGGTCGTGGACGGTTGATGATCGGGAAAGCCGCGGCCACCCGTAAGTTGATCGGCCGGCACCTCTATCGGCGTCGCCACGCGCACGCTCGCCGCTTCCGTGAGCAGGGTCACGGTGTTGTGGCCGAGCGGCGCCGAGTCTTCATATCCCGGCCAGTAGTAGTCGTACAACGCGTTCTGCAGCACGCCGCTGCGGCCGTCCTCTTCCAGTGCCAGCGCCATCGCATGGCCGAGCAACCCTGCGGTGCGCCATACCAGCGGGTCGTAATTCCGATCGATCGGATCGGCATTGGGCGGCACGAAGTAACGCGCGCCGCGCGGCCCCATCTGGTGCATCGACAGGAACACCTGCGGATGCCAGCGGCGATAGAAGAACTCGGACAGCGACCGGTTCTCCGCCATGTTCATCATGAAGGCGTCGCGGTTGATGTCGTGGCCGACGTACTTGTGATACAGCCACGGCATCGGCGAGCCTTCGAATTCAGTGCCCTTCCACTTGCGGTACCAGTCGACGGTGATGACGTGGCCGTCGGGATTCAGTGACGGGAACAGGATCAAGACGAGG
>DASVFC010000367.1:0-8630 GCA_036380235.1 Vicinamibacterales bacterium | reverse complement strand
AGCTTGATGCCGACCTTGATGGTGGATGGCGTTGCCGAAACGCTGGCGGGCGTGCCCGGCCCGATCATCGTGGTCAGCAACCTCCTCACCGAAGGTGAGGGCATGAAAGCGTTTACCGCCGCGGATGAAGTGGCGTGGATCACCAGGACGATCGGCCGGCCGGTAGACGTCGTGATCGCCAACGAGGGCTACCCGTCTGAAGAGGCGGTGGCTCGTTACGCCGCGGAGCACAAACAGCCTCTGCAGCTGGGCTCCTTACCGCCCCACACCGAGACCGTGATCGGAAATTTCTGGCGCACCGAAATCGCACGGCATGAACGCCAGCGGCTCTGTTACGCGGTGTGGGCCGTGCTCTCGCGACGGCTACTCGCGTAGCCACACCGTAAACACGAAGGACACGAAGGTCACGAAGGACACGAAGGTTATTTCTTCTTGGTACTCGAGCGTTTAGTGGCCGACACCTTCGGTGTCTTAGCGGCTTTGGGCTTTTGGACAGTTGTTTTTGATTTAGTTGTCTTAGTGTCCTTCGTGCCCTTCGTCTCCTTCGTGTTATGCGGTGCCGCTTTCATGGTAAGCGCCCGTTCGATGATCTTCTTGTACATCGCCGCCGCGTCGCCGCCGCGCGCCGGCGCGTGGCTCTTCCAGATCTCCGGCGTCTTGCCCGACAAGATCTCGGCGAAGTCGGCATCTGGCGTTTTCACGCTGAGCGGGGCGAATTCGGTGATGTCGACCGGGCCTGCCCATTCGTCCTTGTGCTTGATTAGCAGCCAGCTCGGTTTGCCTGAGCTCGATCCAGGCCCGTAGCCTCGCGTTTTCACGAGCACCCACGACCCTTTCAACTTGAAGCCGTTGAGACGAAACTTCAGGTCGCCTTTCTTTAACGCCGCGTCAACGTCTTCGCTTTCCGGTTCCCACGTGCCGTAGTCCCACAACATGACGATGCCGGCGCCGTAGCCCTCCGGGATCACGCCTTCGAACATGCCGTAGTCATACGGGTGATCTTCGGTCTGCATGGCGAGACGCTTGTCTCTGGTGTCGATGGAGGGTCCCTTGGGCACCGCCCACGACAGCAGCACGCCCTTCCACTCGAGGCGAAAGTCGTAATGCAGGTGCGAAGCGAGGTGCTTCTGGACGCAGAAGAACAGCTCGTCGCCCTTGCTCTTCTTCTTGACCTCGGGCGGTGGTTCCGGCGTCTTGGTGAAGTCGCGTTTGCGCTTGTAGTCCTCGAGGGCCATATGCCGAGGATACAATACGCGTTCATGACGACGCCTTCCGAGCAGGACCGCTCCTTCTTCGGACACCCCCGCGGCTTGTCGACGTTGTTCTTCACCGAGATGTGGGAGCGCTTCAGCTACTACGGCATGCGAGCGCTGCTGCTGCTTTACAGGACGGCGCCGCTCAGTGCCGGCGGGCTCGGCTTCGACACCGCCCAGGGCGGCGCCATCTACGGCCTCTACACCTCCATGGTGTATCTGGCGACGATGCCCGGCGGCTGGATCGCCGACCGGCTGATTGGGCCGCGCCGCGCGGTGCTTTACGGCGGCATGTTCATTGCCGCCGGCCACTTCAGCATGGCGCTGGCGTCGCTGGCGACGTTCTACCTTGGCCTGTTCCTGATTGTGATCGGGACTGGCCTCCTCAAGGGCAACGTCAGCGTCATCGTCGGACGGCTCTACACCGAGGGCGACAACCGCCGCGATGCGGGCTTTTCGATCTTCTACATGGGCATCAACCTCGGCGCTTTCATTGCGCCGTTGATCTGCGGCTACCTCGGCCAGCAAATCTCGTGGCACTACGGGTTCGCGGCTGCCGGCGTCGGCATGGTCCTCGGCGTAATTCAATACGTGCTGGGGAGCCGGTCGCTCGGCGATGCCGGCATCGCGCCAGCGCCGGCGACGCCGGAAGATCGGGCGCGATGGAAGAAGCAGGCAACCGTGTGGGGCGGGCTGTTCATCGCTGTCGCTGCGATCATCGGCATCGGCGGCTACACCGGCGCACTGCCAGTCACCGCGGCGCAGGTCGCCGATGCCGCCGGCGTGATGTTGATCGCGATCACGTTCGGGTTCTTCGGCTGGCTGTATTTCTCGAGTGAGTGGACGCCGGCGGAGCGCAAGCGTCTCTATATGATCGGCGTGCTGTTCCTGGCCGCTTCGGTGTTCTGGTCGCTGTTTGAACAGGCCGGTTCCACGCTCAACCTGTTTGCCCGCGACCGCACCTACAACAACGCCTTTGGTTTCGATTTTCCAAGCAGCTGGTTCCAGTCGATGAACTCGTTGTTCCTGATCATCTTTGCCCCGGTCATGGCATGGGTGTGGATCAGGCTGTCGGCAGCGGGGAAGGAACCATCGACGCCGATGAAATTCGCCCTGGGCCTGATCTTCGCGGGGCTTGGCTTTGCGATTCTGGTTCCACCGTCGCAGGCCGAGGGGCAACTGGCGAGCCCGCTGTGGCTGACCACCACATACTTCCTTCACACGTTGGGGGAGTTGTTCCTGAGCCCGGTCGGTTTGAGCGCGATGACGGTCCTCGCGCCGGCCCGCATCGGCGGCCTGATGATGGGCGTGTGGTTCCTGGCGACGTCGGTCGGCAACTTCATCAGCGGCCGCGTCTCGGGACTGTACGAAGCCATGGCGGTGCCGTCGTTATTTGCCACCATCGCGACGATTGGTATCGCGCTCGGTGTGGTGCTGATGCTGTTGACGCCGGTGATGCGACAGCTTCTCCCGTCGAAGCCGGTGATAAAGAAGTAGTATCGATCTAAGTAAGCCTGTGGTCGTCCTCATTTCCACCTACGACCTGGGGCGCCAGCCGTTCGGGATCGCGTCGCCCCTGGCGTGGCTGCGCCGGGCCGGCATCGACGCGATGGCGATCGACCTCTCGCGCGATCGCCTGTCGGCCGACGCCGTGGCGCGGGCGCAATTCGTCGCCTTCTACTTGCCGATGCACACCGCGACGCGGCTGGCGATCCCGGTGATCGATCGCGTGCGCGCGATCAATCCGGGTGCCACGCTGTGCGCCTACGGCCTTTATGCGCAATTGAACGAGCCGCTGCTGCGCGAGCACGGCGTCAGCGTTCTTCTCGGCCCCGAGGCGGAGGAAGAATTGGTGACGGCGGTGCGCGAAGCCGGACAGCTCGTCGGCACAACGGGGGCTGCACGTCCGTTGATGGTCGCAGATCGAGGTAACCCTGGACTGCCTGCCCGACGCACGATTCCGAGACTGCCGTTCATTCAACCCGATCGGACCGGCCTGCCGGCGCTGGATCGTTACGCCACCTTGCAGATGGTTGATGGCACGCGGAAGATCGTGGGCTCGACCGACGCGACGCGCGGATGCAAACATCGCTGCCGCCATTGCCCGATCGTTCCTGTCTATGACGGCCAGTTTCGCGTGGTCCCGGTCGATGTGGTGATGGCCGACATCGGCGCGCAGGTGGCCGCCGGCGCCACCCATATCAGCTTCGGCGATCCCGATTTCTTCAATGGCCCCACGCATGCGCGGAAAGTGATTGACGCGCTGCACGACGAATTTCCGCACGTCACCTATGACGTCATCGTCAAGGTCGAGCACCTCCTGGCGCATCACCAGTTGTTGCCGCGACTGGTCGAGACCGGCTGTCTGTACGTGACGAGCGCCGTCGAGTCCGTCGACGATACGGTCCTGGAGAAGCTGGCGAAGGGCCACACGCGGGCCGACTTCGTGGCCGCCGCCTCGCTGTGCCGAAATGCCGGCCTCACAATGATCCCGACGTTTGTCGCCTTCACGCCGTGGACGACGATCGCAGGTTACCGTGAGCTACTGCAGGTGACGGGTGAACTCGGATTGATCGAGCACGTCGCTCCGGTGCAGTGGAGTATTCGTTTGCTGGTCACATGGAATTCCCGCTTGCTGGAGCTTCCGGAGATCGCATCCCTGGTCGGGCCATTCGATCCAGTGACACTTACATTTCCCTGGGCGCATCCCGATCCGCGCGTCGATGACCTGCAGCGAGCCGTGATGGCGATCGCCGGCGTCCGGCTGACGCAATCGCGACGCGACGTGTTCGACCAGATTTGCGATCTGGCGCACGGCAAGTCCGCGGATCAGGAGGCTGGCATTCGCGCATTGGCGCATTCATCAGAGTTGCCGCGCCCGCGGACGTCGGTGCCGTACTTGAACGAACCTTGGTACTGTTGAGCGGAACCCACCGCAGAGCAGGTGGCTTTGCTATGAGGGAGGGTGCACAGGGGGCACAGGGGGCGCGCGTCCTGTTGCTCGCGATGACGACTGGCTACCAGACGCGGATGTTCGCCGGCGCTGCGCATCGTTTGGGAATCGATCTCGTCTACGCGACCGATCGTTGCGACCAGATTGAGGATCCCTGGGGCGACCATGCGATCCCGGTTCGCTTTCACGAGGAATCACGCTCGGTTGACGCCTTGCTCGAGGCGCTGAAGCCGCAGCCGGTCAACGGCATCGTCGCCGTCGGCGATCGGCCTGCCGTGATGGCCGCCCGGTTGGCACGCCAGCTCAATCTGCCGGGCCATCCGCCGGAAGCGGCGATGGCGGCCCGCGACAAGCGCGTCGCCCGCGAGAAGTTCAGGACCGCCGGGCTACTCGCGCCGCGGTCGTTTGCGGTGCCGATCACCGTCGAAGCATTGGCGGTGTTGCCGCGAGTGAATTTTCCCGTGGTGCTCAAACCGACCGTGTTGTCGGGATCGCGTGGCGTGATTCGGGCCGATGACGCTGTTAGCTTCGCCGCGGCGTTCGAGCGCATTCGCCGCATGCTGATGTCGGACGACGTGAGGGATCTGCGCGATCCGGAGGCCGATGTCATCCAGATCGAGGAGTACATTCCGGGCGCAGAGTACGCGTTCGAAGGACTGCTCGAGCACGGCGAACTGCGCACCATCGCGATTTTCGACAAGCCTGACCCGCTCGAAGGACCGTTCTTCGAGGAGACCATTTACGTCACCCCGTCTCGGGCAAATCCGGGCACACAGGAACAAATCACGCAAGCAGTGAAGCGCGCGGCGCAGGCGCTCGGCCTCTACCACGGGCCGATCCACGCCGAATGCCGCGTCAACAACGCAGGCCCGTACGTGCTCGAAGTGGCGGCGCGGCCGATCGGCGGTTTGTGCGCGAAGACGTTGCGGTTCGAGCGCGACGGTCAGCAGATCGGTTTCGAGGACTTGCTGTTGGTGCACGCGGCCGGCGGGCCGACAGGCGCGTGGCAGCGCGAGCCGCTCGCCTCGGCCGTCATGATGATCCCGATTCCGCGCAGCGGCATCTTGCGGCGTGTTGAAGGATTGGACCACGCGGCGGCCGTGCCATACGTCGATGAGATCCAGATCACGGCCAAGCCGGACCAGAAGCTGCTGATGCTGCCGGAGGGATCGAGTTACCTGGGATTCATCTTCGCGCGCGCCGCCACGGCGCACGATGCAGAAGGAGCGCTGCGTGAGGCGCATGCGAGACTGCGCTTTACCATCGACCCGCTGATTCCGGTGTCAGCAGCGTAATTACTTTGATTGCTGCGGCACGTAGTCGGGCGGCAGGGCGGATCCTTCTCCGAAGAAGAAGTCCTCCATCTGCTTGCGGATCAGCTCCTGGCCTTCCTTCTGCCAGGGCATCAGCCGGTACTCGTTGAGGATCATTTTCTGGCGATCCTCCCAGAGCTTCCACGCCTGCACCGACACGTTCTCGTAGACGCGCTGGCCTAGCTCACCTGGCCAGGGCGGCGCATCCAGCCCGGGCAGATCCTTCTGAAATTTCACGCACTTGACGACGCGGCCGCTCTTGTTCGCGATCGGTTTGTCGCTCGGTGCCGGCGGACCTCCACACATTGCCATACCCGTATCTTACTCCCGGCGCTAGAATCGCATCGTGGAACCTGAGGAGCGCCATTGCACCTGCTGGTACGCCCGCCGCACCCCGAATCTCCCTGAAAACCTCGGCTCCCATACCATCGTCGACGGCCACCTGCTGTTTTGCGCGCACCCGATGTACTGGCCAGTCGTCCGTTACGAATTCGACGTCCGCAACTGCGACGGCTGCGACGTCTACCGCGAGATCGGTGCGAAAAAGTCATCCTGAAGGTAGGTGTGCACGCGCTCGTAGCCGTGCTGCCTGAGATAGTTGATGATGTCGGTGCGCTTGGGCTCTTCCTCGTTGTGTTCGATAGCCATGGCGCCAAATCGATACTTGTTGAGGTCCATGCCCTTCAGCGCGTCGAGCTCCGCACCCTCGATGTCCAGGCTGAGGAAGTGAATGAAGCTTGGCGCGTTCGCGCGGGTAAGGATATCGCCCAAGGTGGTCGTGGTCAGCTCGACGGCGGGGCTTTTCTGCGCTTCCTCTTTCCACTTGCCCAGCGAGTCGGCGATGCCGCCAAGGCCGGCGTGCGTGTGGAACTTCACCACCTGACCCGCGGTGCTCGAAACGACTTCCTTGAACATCTGGCAGGTGCGCCCTTCCATGTAAGTGGGGAAGGGATCAACGCAGATGCCCGACCAGCCCCTCTCTTCGAGGGCCTTGGTGTTTGAGCCGATCGTGCCGTGCCCGGATCCGACGTCGAGAAAGAATCCGTTGTCGACGGCAGGAAACATCCTGATTAGCACCCACTTGTCCTGACCGATCTGCGACGGGTAGGTCGGCGCGCTGCCGAGCACCTGCCGTGCAGCCAGTGTGGCCGCCTGCACCATTGAGAGATCGCAGCACTCGCGATTGAGTTCGTACTGTTTCTGGAATTCCACCCCGCGCGGGCTTCGCGCCATCACGAACAGCGCCGCCGCGGTCAGAATCAAAATGGCAAGAAGCTTCAGAAGTCTCACAGGCACAATTGTATTGATCCTCTTCAGGAGTTACCCCATCTGTAGCGATTCGATGCACCTCAGGAGTAACCGGCTAAAAATGTAACTATTTGTAACCAAATAAATGTTTTATTTGCAATAGTTTACAGCCGCGTGAAGCCTGTTGAGCTGGCACAAGATTCGCTAATAGGGGTGCAGGATAGGCGCACTTTCGACCGATGGGAGGTCACCGTGTTTGAGATTCGCAAGGCACGCCGGGGTTTTGCCTCGATGTCACCAGAGAAGCAGCGCGAGATTGCCAGCAAGGGTGGACGTGCTGCCCATGCCAAGGGCACCGCACATGAATGGTCAGCAGAAGAAGCGCGTCGCGCCGGCCGCAAGGGCGGACAGGCGAGCCGCGGTGGTCGTGGCAAGCTTCCGACCATAACGTAATTGCCAGTGAGAAGTCAGACGTATGAATTGAGGATGGCTGCCAAATACCCCTTGGCGGCTTCGTCCTTCTGAGTTCCGGCTTCTCACTTCAGATATTCCCGCCTCGTTTCACACCGCTAGTTTCTTGCCGCTAGTTTTGCCACCTGGACGCGTGCGTCGTTGAAGCACGCGCCTCCTCCCAGGTCCGCCAGCGTGTCCGGCGTCAACGCGTTGGTCGTGTAGCCGTTGGCCGTGTGGCGCCGCCACACACCTTTGGGCATCGACACCAGCCCCGGCCGCACCAGATGCGTGAGCCGCGCCGTGATGTGCATCTCGCCGAGCGCATTGAACACGCGCACTTTGTCGCCGTCCTCGATGCCGCGCGGTTGCGCGTCGTCGGGATTGATGTCAAGCATCACGTCGGGCCGCGGCAACTCGCCAAGCGTTGAGCTGATCGTGCGCTCGCTTGCCGGCGAGATCAACGCCAGCGGATACTCGTTCGTCGCCGGATCGGGTTGATAGCCGTAGAGGCCCATCGGCGCCTGCGCATCGAGCGCGGCAGGGAAAAGATCGACCTTCTTGTCTGCGGTCTTCGGCAAGACGTCCACGAACTGCACGGGCCGTCCGCCATGTGGCGGACGCTTCGCCATCCAGTTCTCGCGCAGGTCGTCGGCGATTGGCTGCGGCAATCCTGCCAGCACGTTCAGCATGGCTTCGAGATCGTCGGCGGGATCGCCGTCGATTGAAAGGTCCAGCCGTCGAACGAGATCCATGAACACGTCGGTGTTCGATCGCGATTCGCCGACGGCGTCGATCACCGGCTTGCCGAGTTGCAGGGTGACCGGCCCATAACCTTTGGCGAAGTCGTAATGCTCGAGGAACGTGGTTGCCGGCAAGACCACGTCGGCGTACATCGCCGTGTCGGTCATCACCTGGTCGAACACCACCGTGAACAGATCCTCGCGTTCGAGGCCGCGAATGACCCGCCGCTGATCGGGGAGGATCGCGACGGGATTGCAGTTGTAGACGAACAGGACGTTGACCGGTGCGCCCTCGGGCTCGGTGAGGATGCGGCCGATCTTGTTCATGTTGATCGCACGCGTTGGCGGCTCCTGGTCGCCGAGCCAGTTGCGGTCGATGTCCCACGACGCGGAATTACTCATCGTGAAGCCGCCGCCGCGCACGCAGAACTTGCCGCCCACAGCCGGCAGCGCGAGAATCGCGGCCGCCGCGCTGCCACCGTTGCGATTGCGCTCGAGGCCCCAGCCGCACTTCACCAGCGCAGGCGACGCTTGCGCATATCGCTCCGCGAGATGGCGCAGGTGATCGGCGCTGACGCCGCTGACCTCCGCCGCGCGTTCAAACGTCCACTCGCGAGCCTTGTCGCGCAGCTGTGGCGCGCCGTTGGTGTGCGTATCGAGGAACGCCTGA
>DASVFC010000366.1:0-3368 GCA_036380235.1 Vicinamibacterales bacterium | reverse complement strand
CGGAGTTGAGGATCAGGAACGGATCGCGGCCGGCGAACTCCTGCGCTGCCTGCACCGCGCGCGCAGTGCCGTTGGCGATTTCCTGGACGGCGTAAGTGAGGCGCAACCGCTTCGGCCTGCCAGGGCCGTCGTAGTAATCGCGGATCACACGGTGATCGGGCGCAACCACGAAGCACACCTCGGTGCAGCCGGCATCGGCCAGCGCGCTCAGCACGTAATCGAGAAATGGCCGCGCCGGTCCACCTGCGCCGGGCGCAGTCGAGGAATGACCGATCGGCATCATGCCTTTTGAACCGGCGGCAGCGGCCGCTGCCTGGTCTGGCGTGAGGGCCGCAGCGTCGGCGTCCTGCTTCATGCGGCTGCCGAGGCCGCGGGCGAGGAGGGCTGCCTTCATCGTCCGTCGATCAATGTTACAGTGCGCGCCATGAAACAAGCGCTATTTGCGGTCGCCATCTCGGCCGCGCTGTTGTTGTCGTTGCATGCCCAGTCGGGTCAGCAGCAGCCGCCTCCGAAGCCTGCACCCGCCGCGGATCCGTACGCGAACAACCCGAATGCCGGCGCGTCGAAGTTCCCGCTCGCGGCACCGGCGGGAAAAGACAGCGGCGCCAGGACGACGGCCCCTGCAGGCGCGGTCAACCAGGGCGCTTTCGATTCGGCGACGTGGAAATACGGACCGGCCTTCGACGCACCGGCGGGAGCGAAGATTTGGAATCCCGCCAAGCTCAAGCTGCAGCAGGGCGGCAAGGTCACCGGCGGCACGCTGTTCGGCGCGACCGACCCGTCAACGTATTGCGCGATGGCCAATGCCGGGTATGACTTCATCTGGACCGAAATGCAGCACGGGCAGACCGACTGGAACCAGGCAGCGCGAATGTGGCGCACCTGCCCGCACGCCAGAGCGGTGCCGGGCGCGCGCGTCGCCTACACCGACGAGCGCGAGATTCAGCACGCGCTCGATGCCGGCGCGCTCGTCATCGTTGTGCCGACCGTCGACACGGTGGCTGAAGCCATCCAGGCCCGCGACTGGACATACTTTCCGCCGCTCGGGCGGCGCAGCAACGGCGGCGGCCAGGCGTTCGACGCGGCGATGTGGGGCGGCGTGCCCGGCGGCTACCGCGCTACGGCGAACGACAACATCGTCCTGATCCTTATGATCGAAACGCTGGAAGGCTTGCAGAACGCGGCTGAGATTGCCAAGGTGCCCGGCGTCAGCGCGTTGTTTGCGGCAAGCGGCGATCTCGGCAACTTCTCCGGATATCGTCAAGGTTCGCCGGATTACGAGCGCGCGATCAACATCGTGCACGACGCCGCGGTCAACGCGAAGGTCCGTCTCTGCGGTCCGTTCGCTTGGCGCGATCGGCCGGATTTCACGTGCTTCCAGAATGCGAGCGAGACCGCCAACATCGCCAGGGGCGCCGCGGCTGAACTGGGGAACCTTGCGAACACGCAAGGGCAGGTGGAAGTGGGGCCGTTTGCAGTAAAAAAACCGTAGGGCAGAGTAAAGAGTTAAGAGTTAAGAGTTACGAGGCGGAGTTTCTTAACTCTGAACTCGCAACTCTTAACTTCGGGTATCAGCCGATGTTGTTGCGGCGATTCGGCGAACCGTCCTGCCGATCATCGTCGTCGCGATCCTCGTCCATCTCGTCCGTGTCGTCGAGTTCCGGTGACGACTGGTTGCCGCGGCTCATGCCGCCCTGGTTCGACTCCGATTCGGAGTAGCCGGAGCTGCGGCTCTCACGTGTCGTATCGTTCGAGCCCTGATCGCCCTGACCCTGGCCTTGACCCTGGCTTTCGCCCTGCCAGTTGTCTCCCTGACCCTGGCGGTTCTGACGATCGTTCTGTTTTTTGTCCTGTGACATTACGAGCCTCCGCACGATCAGAAAGCAAAAGCAGTGCCCGCGCTGAGGATCTATCGCACGCGCACCGGCCACCAGAATCGCACGTCCTGAAACCGGGAATAATGCAGCAGAGGTGCATTGCCCAGCGGGCGAATGCCGGCAGCCGCGATCATCGAATTACGTTCGATCGCGGCGTGCGCGGGTTGCAGGTGCCACCGCGGATGAATAATGTCTCCGCGCCAGATCCGTTTTCCTGCCGAGGAATACAAACAGTAACGTTCGGTCAGGAAATGATCGAGCGTGGCGGGCGCTGGATTATAGATCTCTCCGTCTGCCCAATAACGTGCCGCAAACCCCGCGGGCTTGCCGCTGAACGCCCAACGTTCGCTGACGTAATTAATGTGGTTGCCATTGCGCGTCATTTGCATCGACGCGCGAAAGTACGGCAAGTAAATACCGAGTCGCGCGCCGATCACGGCGAGGGACGACGCGGCATCGAGGCTGAAGAACCAGATCCCTGGCCGGCCGTCGAGCGTGACGTAAGTGCGGACGTTGAGCTCCTCGAACGCGCTGGCGGTCGGTACCGGCAGCGTGCCGCGCATGCGCACGCCGCTCATGTAAAAAGGAATCACGCCAATCCACGCCGAGTCATCGAACGTCTCTATTTCCAGAGGCTGCGGGATCAGCGGGCGCAAATCCGACACCGGGCAACGCCAGTGGGCAAATAACAGGTCGTGCCATCGCTGCACCATCACCCATGGCCCCGGCGGCGGCTCAGCCGGATGGCGGTCCGCCGGAATCACTGCGACCAGCCCTTTCTTCGCCGGCGTTCGGCTCCACTAAGCCACGCGGCGAACAGCGCCAGCGCGAACAGCATCATCACGATTCCCGATGGCACCCACATGATCAGCCCACCGATCTGTTGATGGTCTCCTGTCAGGCCGTCACTTGGTAGTCGCGCCACTCCTGTTGCTGCGCAAACGCCGCGAGCGCTTCCTCGCGCGGTCGCATCACGTCACCGCGAGCGCTGGCCAGCGCGCTGTATGACGGCCGCGTCGCCGGCCAGCCGAGATCCGATGCCGACACCCGGTCGATCAGATCGATCCGCTCGCCGCAAGCTTCCGCGGCCTCGCACGCGAAGTCGAACCAGGTAGCGGTACCGCCGTTGGCCAGGTGCCACAAACCGGTTTCGCCGTCGATCAACAGGTCGAGCGTCGCGTTGACAAGATCGGGCACGTAGGTCGGGGAGACCACGATGTCGCCGGCCGCCGCCACGCGCTGCCCGCGGCGAATGGACTGCAGCGTCTGCACCACGAAGTTGTGCCGGTCCCACGGCCCGAAGAACGCGCTGGTGCGGACGACGAGCGCGTCGGGCATCGTCTCGAGCACGCGCCGTTCGGCTTCGGCCTTGCTGGCTCCGTAGACGTTGAGTGGCCGCGGCGTGTCGGTTTCGGTATATGGCGTGTCCTGCAACCCGTCGAAGACGAGGTCGGACGAGTAAGTGACGTACTGCACGTCCAGTTGACGGCA
>DASVFC010000365.1:0-2854 GCA_036380235.1 Vicinamibacterales bacterium | reverse complement strand
GAGATGGCGCTGCTCTTCACCTTCGTCCTGTTCGGCACGTCGATCGTCTGGGGCGGCCTCTCGGCAATATCGCTCACCACGGTGACCTTCACGGCCGCGGCACTGCTGCTTCGACCGATTGCTTATGTGCCGGCGCTGATGGCGGCGCCGCTCTCGTGGACCAACCGCGCCGTCATCAGCTGGTTCGGCCCGCGAGGGCTGAGCACGTTGCTGCTGGTGATGCTGCCGATCTTCGCGGGGATCGATGCAGCCGTCTACTTGCTCCAGGTCAGCTGCCTCGTCGTGCTCGTCTCGGTGGTGCTGCACGGCTTCTCGCCGATGGTGATCCTCCGTGGCGCGCCGCATGAAGCGATCGCCGAAAGCACCGCGACCACCATCACCGTCGAAGAAGTCGAGAAACTGAAAGCGTCGGGCGGTGCGGTCATCCTCGTCGACAGCCGCACCGATCGCGCTTTTCAACAAGACGGCGCGTTCAGCGGAGCGGTCCGCGTCCATCCCGATCATGCGGTGGCCGAGGCACGGCGGGAAGAACTGCCGCCGGACGCGACGCTGGCGGTGTTTTGTGCTTGACCCAGCGAAGCAACGAGCGCCCGTGTGGCGCTCGAACTGCGGCGTGCCGGCTTCCGTGACGCACGCGCCCTCATCGGCGGCTACACCGCCCTCAAGCAGTCAGGTGTGGCGTGAGCGACGCAGGCGGATCTGCTGCAACAGCGCCCTGATCTCGCGTTCCGCGCCATAACTCAGATCGCGGCCAGGCGGCGGCGAGTCGTTCTTCACGATCTCGAGGCATTGCTGGCGGAAGGACTCGAGCTCCGGATCGCCGACGGGCCACGACAGAAACAGGCGCCACGCGTCGTGGTAGTCGGAATCGGGCGACACCACTTCGTTCAACGCATCCTCGACGTCGCTGACGGTCGCGCGCGCATGCGCGAGCGCAGCGTTGCGATTGCCGATGATGAAGATCGCCGCGACGGCTGCAATCAGCAGCGCCAGCGCGGCGATCGCAAGATACGCCGCCGACATCATCCCGTTATACACCTGCCTTACGGCAGAGGTAGGCAACCGCAGCACGCTATAAAGACGGCCGGCACTACCGATAAACGGTGGTAATGTCTCGCGGTCCAGTGGCCCCACACCTGCTGCTCGTTGAAGACAATCCCAGTTATTCCGACTACATCTCGACGGAGCTGGCCGGCGGTCTGCGTTCATTCAGGGTGACCCACGCGGGCTCGCTCGCCGCCGCACTCCCGCTTCTCGCCGCCGGCGGCATCGACGTGGTTCTCCTCGACCTGGCCTTGCCGGATAGCGACGGCATCGCGACGTTGCACCGCGTGCAAGTGGCCGCCGCGGACGTGCCGATCGTGGTGCTGTCGGCGATACGCAGCCAGCAGATCGCCGCCGCCGCTGTGCAGGCCGGGGCCCAGGACTACCTCGTCAAGTCCGAGGTCAGCGGCGCGGTCGTCGAACGAGTGGTGCAATACGCCATCGATCGACGCGCCGCAGAGATGCGGCGCCGCCAGGCGGAAGAGGCGCAGCGTGTGGCCGACCAGCGCTTTCAACTGCTGTCGAGCGCCAGCAACGACATCATCTGGGATTTCAACCTTGCCACCAATGAAGTCTGGTGGAACCCGAACCTGCAGAAGGTGTTCGGTTATTCCCCGGCGGAGATTGAGCCGACGCTCGAGTCGTGGAAGTCGCGCGTGCATCCCGATGATCTCGACGAGGTGATGCGCGCGTTCAATCATGCCATCGGCGGCGGCGAGGAGTTGTTCACCGCCGAATACAGGTTCCGTCGCAAGTCCGGCATCTATGCCTACGTGTTCGATCGCGGCCGCGTCATCCGCGACGAATGGGGGAACGCCGTCCGCATGGTCGGCGCCATGACCGACGTTTCCGAGCGTCATCGCACGCTGGCACGGATCGCCGAGCAGGCGTCGCTGCTCGACCAGGCCCGAGACGCGATCATCGTGCGCGACCTCGGTCACCGCGTCCGCTACTACAACCGCAGCGCCGAACGTCTCTATGGCTGGACGGCCGCGGACGTCATGGGCCGTTCGGTGCGCGACCGGTTCTTCGACGATCCGTCGATCTTCGATCAGGCGATGCTCAAGCTGTTCGAAGACGGCAACTGGGAAGGCGAGATCTCGGTCAAGGGGCGCAACGGCGCCCGCATCTTCGTCGAAAGCCACTGGACGCTGACACGCGACGCCAAGGGCGAGCCGCGCTCGGTGCTGGTGATCGACACCGACATCACCGAGAAGAAGGAGCTCGAACGGCGCTTCCTGCGCTCGCAGCGCATGGAGAGCATCGGCACGCTGGCCGGCGGCATCGCCCACGACTTGAACAACATGCTCGCACCGGTCTTGATGTCGATCGAGCTGCTCAAGGACAACCCGCCTGAGGAAGAACGCGACGTCATCCTGTCGACGATCGAAGCCAGCGCCAGGCGCGGCGCCGAGATGGTCCGCCAGGTGCTGACGTTCGCTCGCGGTTTGGAAGGTGAGCGGACGGCGGTGGATGTCGGGGCGCTCTTGCGAGGCGTCGAAAAGTTCGCCAACGACACCTTCATGAAAAGCATCCGGGTGCGGAGCATGATCGCGCCTGAAGTGTCGGGTGTCCTCGGTGACGTCACGCAGCTCCACCAGGTGTTGATGAACCTGTGTGTCAACGCGCGAGATGCGATGCCGGAGGGCGGCACCTTGACACTGTCTGCCGACCTGCAAACGATAGGCGCCATGGATGCCGGCCTCGACCCGCAGGCGCGGCCCGGCCGTTACGTCGCGATCAAGGTCAGCGATACGGGCACCGGCATCCCGGTGGCCATCCTCGACCGCATCTACGAGCCGTTTTTCAC
>DASVFC010000364.1:0-11306 GCA_036380235.1 Vicinamibacterales bacterium | reverse complement strand
CGAACGTCAGCGGGCCGATCGAATCGCGCTGCTTATCCGTGATTTCGCTGCGCTCGATCACCCGCGGCGAGTAGCAGGTGCGCGCGGCGGCGATGGCGCCGTCGTACGGAACCGCCGGAGACGAACGCAACGTGACTTTCGGATGAGCCGTGGCAAGCGCAAAAGCCGGCATGAATTTCACGCAATTATACGCGCACGCTGTGGCTTGCGCAGGGCGGTTTTGAGCGAGTATGCTTCACCCCGCGCCGGCTGTTCCGGCGCAATCTCCACAATTGAAAAAGGAATGAGCATGGCACGCCTCATCGGTACGATCGCGGTGGTACTCGCGTTGTCTTCGCACATGTCATCGGCACAGGCGCTAACGGTTGCCGATCTCGGAATGTTCAACGGTGAGTGGACGCTGACGCTGGATTCGCCGCAGGGCGCGTTCGAGCAAAGCGTGGTGTTCAAGGACGAAGACGGCAAGGCCGTCGCCGAGATGACGAGCGCAATTCAGCCGGACGCGCAGAAAGTCACCGACATCACGAAGAGCGGCAGCGACATCGTGTTGAAGTTCGCCGGCAACTTCCAGGGCAATCCATTTGACGCCGCCGTCACGCTGACGCCGGACGGCACCGACAAGTGCAAGGTGACGTTCGACGTCAACGGCGGACAGTTCACGATGAACGGAACCGGGACCAAGAAGTAGTCAATAGGTTGAGGCGGGTCTTTCGGCCCGCCTCTTAATCTTCTTCGTCGTCCTCGTCCTGTCGCGTGTGATACCGCGAGTACTCTTCGATGTAAGTCAGCGAATCCAACTGGCGCATCCGGTCGAAAAACAACACGCCGTCGAGGTGATCGGTCTCGTGCTGGACGACGCGGGCCGGGAAATCCTTGAGCTCGAGCTCGAAGCGTTTGCCGGTGCGATCGAGTGCGGTCACCGAAATGTGTTGCGCGCGCGGCACCCGCCCGCGAATGTCGGGAATGCTCAAACAACCTTCCCAGCCTTCAACCGTCTGATCGCCCTTCACCGTGATCTCGGGATTGATGAACACCACGGCATCACCTTCGCCGCGGCCGTCGGGATCGAGCATCGCCACGAACAGCCGCACGCTCTCGTGAACCTGCGGCGCCGCCAGGCCCACACCTGAGTACTCGTACATCGTGTCGATCATGCTGTCGATGAAGTGCTGAAACACCGGGTTCTTCAACTCGGCCTTGTCCACCGTGCGCGCTTTCGCGCGCAGGACAGGGTGTCCCATGCGGGCAACTTTCAGGATGGACATCCTGATAATTCTATACTGTCGTCTTGAGGTCTTGAGGTTTCCGAGCTGTCGATGCATTCCCACGACGACGCACCGCCGTACAAATTCTGCCCCGTCTGCGGCAGTCCGCTCGAACCGCGAGTGCTCAAGATCTCCGAACCGAAGCGGCTGGTCTGTACCAACGCCGCGTGCGGATTCGTGTTCTATCTCGACCCGAAGATCGCCGTCGGCACCGTGATCCGGATGGTCAGCGGCAAGATCGTGCTCGTTCGGCGCGCCATTGAGCCTGGCTACGGCAAGTGGGTGTTTCCGGGCGGCTACGTCGATCGCGGTGAGGAAGTCACGCTCGCGGCGGTGCGCGAGGCGCGCGAAGAAGCCGGCCTCGACGTCCGCCTCGATCACCTGATCAACATCTATTCATACCCCGGACGAGCTCCGGTGATCATCGTCTACGCGGCGACAATGATCTCGGGCGAGCTTGCCGTCGACGATGAGGGGCTGGAAGCCCGCGAGTTCGGTCTCGATGACATCCCATGGGACAACCTCGCCTTCCGCAGCACGCGCGAAGCCTTGCAGGACTATATCAACGGCGTGAAGACGGCGGCCGTCACTGACCGCGAACGGCACTGATCGGATCGACGCCAAGTGCCCGCCGCGCCGGGATGATCGAGGCGAGCAGTGCGGCGGCCGCGAGCACCACGCACGCGATCGCGTAGGTCATCACGTCTGAGGGCGACACCTGGAACAGCATGGCAGCCAGGACGCGCGATAGGGCGAACGCGCCGAGCAGTCCGATGCCGATGCCGATGATCACCGGGCGCATCGACTCTCGCACCAGCATGCCAACCACGTCGCGGGCGCGGGCGCCGAGGGCACGGCGGACGCCGATCTCCTGCGTGCGTTGACCGACCAGGTATGCAACCACGCCGTAGACGCCAATCGCGGCAAGCGCCATTGCCAGGCCCGCAAACAATCCCAGCAGCGTCGCCCGCATGCGCGGTTCCGCGACGGACTTGTCGAGGCTGGTTGCAAGCGTCGCCACCTGCGACAGCGGCACTTCGCGATCCATCCGGCTCAGCGCGTCGCGCACCTGGCCGGTCAACGCCGCCGCATCAGACTGCGCGCGGATCACCAGGCGCATGGTGTGATACGACGGCTGCTGCGTGTGCGGCTCGTACATCATCGGCACCGCCGCTTCGGCCAGTTCAAGGTGCTTCACGTCGCCGACTACACCGACGACGATGCGCGAGCCTGGGCCGCCGACGAGTTGGCGCTGCTCGCGAGGAATGCTGTTGTTGTGCGTGACGCGTTTGCCGATGACGTCGGTCCCTTCAGGCCAGAACTTCTTCGCCATCGACTCGCTGATGATCACCACGCGCTGCCCGTCTTCCACATCGTGCGTGTTGAATTCGCGGCCTCGCCGGAGCGGGATGCCCATCGCGCGGAAATAGCCAGGCGTAATCGATCGCACTTGGGCTTCCGGTCCCTGCCCCGCCGGTGCCGGGCTATCTTCGATCTGAATTCCCTGGCCGTCGTAGTTGTTGCTCAGCGGCAGGATGTTGATGGCGCCGACGTCACTGACCCCGCCGATGGCGCGGATTCGCTCCTCGAGCTGCTGGTAGAAAGGCATCTGTGTCCCTTCGGGGTAACGCGCCACCGGTAGCGACACTTCCATCGTCAGTACCTGGCCGGCATTGAAACCCGGATCGACATCCTGCAACTGCCACAGACTCCGGATCATCAAGCCCGCGCCGACGAGCAACACGATCGACAGCGCCACCTCGGCGACGATCAACATCTCGCGCGGCCCGCGGCCAATCGCCGCTCCGGGTCCCTTGCCGCCGTCCTTCAACGCCTCGTTGAGATCCTGGCGCGACAACTGCCACGCCGGCACGAGACCGAAGATGAGGCTGGTAACCACCGACGCGATGGCCGCGAAGATCAGCACGGTTCCGTCAACGCCAATTTGATCCGCGCGCGGAATGCCTGCCGCAGCCAGCACCGTGAGTGCGCGTGTGGCGCCTAGTGCCACCAGCACACCGCCGATCGCGCCAACCAGGCTCAAGGCCAGGCTTTCGGTGAGCATCTGGCGCACGAGCCGCCCGCGATCGGCGCCAATCGCCGCCCGCAACGCCAGCTCCTTCAATCGTCCGGTGCCGCGCGCCAGCAGCAGATTCGCCACGTTCGCACAGGCAACGAGCAGCACCACGATCACCGCGGCGGCCAGCAGCAGCACCACGCGCCGTGATTCGCCGACCATGGCGTCCAACAGCCGCTCGGCCGTCACCGTTTGATCGGTGTTATCGGTGGGGAACTGCTGCTCCAACCGCGCCGCGATGGCCTCGAGCTCGGCGCGTCCCTGCTCGATCGAGATCCCATCTCTCAGCCGCGCGATACCGCGAATGAAGCGGCCGCCACGATTCGGCTGCGCCACGTCCCAGCGAAAGGGCGTAAACAGATCGGCCGGCCGTTCCGGATTGACCTCGATGTGACGAAAGGTTGCCGGCAGCACGCCAATGACGGTCACCGGTACGGCGTTGAAGGTGATCGACCGGCCGATCACCGACGGATCGGCCGCGAAACGCCGGCGCCAGAACGCGTCGCTGATCAACACGACGCGCTCCGCACCGGGCCGGTCGTCTTCAGGCTGAATGCCGCGACCTAGTGCCGGCTGGACCTGCAGCGTCGCAAAGAACCCTTCGGTGACCTGGACCCAACCGGCGCGTTCAGCGTCACCGCTACCGCCGCTGATCGTTGCAAGCCCGACGTAGCCGTTGGCGCCCATGCGGGCGAACGACGTGCCCTGCTTTTGAAACTCGAAAAAGTCCCCTGGCGAGATGTTGCCCGGCTGCCGGTCGCGGCGATCGAAGCCGCCAAGCCTGACGAGCCGACCGGCGTCGGTGAACTCCAGGGGTCGCAGCAACACCGCGTGGACGACGCTGAAGATCGCCGTCGTGGCGCCAATGCCCAATGACAACGTGATGATCGCCACCGCGGCGAACCCGGGCTTGCGCGCGAAGCTACGGAACGAAAAGCGAAGGTCCTGGAGCAACATGCCCGGTTTGACGGGCAGCGGGAGGTCAGGGTTGCAGGGGTGGTTTGCGTGTCGCGGCTTCAGCGAACGGACGCGACACGTTCCTGGGGCGAAATCTGCAAGACCCTGGCCTGGGGCGTCTCCAGCAGCGGAATCACGCCCAACCCATCCTCTTCAATCGCCCTGGGCAGCCACGCGCGGGAATTGCCGATCGGATACTCCTTGAAGATATCGATGACGATCGTTCGGTTGGGCAGCGAACCGTCCGGATTGGCGCTGAAGATTTCGGCGGGCCGCATGATCGCGGGCACGCCGGTATACACTCCCGTCACCGTATCGGAGCGTCGCACGAGAAATCGCTCGCGCACGTAATCATCAAGCGCCAGCCACCGATCGATGCGGCCGACGAGCATCAGGCAGCCGAGTTCGTCGGTGCAGACGACGCGATCGCCGGGGTGCAACGCTGCGGCGATGTCCGCGATGCCTTCGACGTGAATGGTGGGACGAGCGGCTTCAAGTCGATCGCGAATCGAGCCCTCGCCTCGCCATTGATCGAGCGTGACTGCCGCGACCAGCAAGGCACAAACCGTCGCGCGCAGTACAACCGCTTTCCTGTGCGTCGCAGCGGCGGCCGCCGAGGCGAAAGGCCTTGCAATCAAAGCGGACGCATCAATCGCCACCGCGATCAACATGAAGGACATCGGCAATAGCAGATAGTTCGTCGTAATCCCCGACTCGATCACGCCAAACCACAACACCCACCCAATCCACGGCAAATGCGCGGCGCGCTCCGCCGGCCGCCACTCCCCGCCAACCCCGGCTGCTCGCAGAGTCAGCCCTCCCAGCGCCAACATCAACGTCAAAGGTGTGGTGCGTGCGATATGCCAGAACATGTCCAGCGGGTATCGCGATCCCTCCTGCAGCGTCGTCTTCACCAGATCGAAGGACAACGGTGCGCTGTTCGATGCCCGCGCTATCGAGTAGGCAATGATCATCGCGGCCGCCGAGAGCGTGCCGACGACCCACAGTGCTTTACGGCGGGGCGCCAGAAGGCTGCCGACCACCATCACGACGAAGGCGATACCAAACTGGCGATCGCCGGGCCGCTCGAAGAGGTTGAGGACCTGCCAAAGGAAGAAGCGGCGCACCATGGTGTCGCCGCTCGGCGGATCGAGCGCGTGCATCGCGAACAGAACCAACTGTCCGGCGACCAGACCGCCGATCGCTGCCGCGGTCGCCTCCAGCCACCGCCGCCGATCGCCACGCGCGCCGATCGCGCACACGAGCGGAATCAATGGCAGCAGGAACGCGAGCTCGTGCAGCAGCCTGGCAAACAACGCTGCCACGACAAGCACCGGCCATCGCCCGAGGTTGGCGATTGCAAGCAAACACGCGAGGAGAAACGGCGCGTAGAACCGGGCCGTGGTGGCGGTGGCCCAGAAAGGAATGGACGTCGCCATGAGGATCGCCGCCATCCACCCGGAGCCGGTCGTGAAATGACGACGCACGACTGAGAATGTCACCACTACGATCAGCGAGGCGCAAATCAAGCTGACGAGGCGGCCGTTGATCAGCGCACTCGCGTACGAGTATGCGAGCCCGCGATCGTAGAGAAGCCCGGATGGCAGAAGTGGGATGCCGTGCGCGAGGATGCCGCGCACGGCGAACTCGGTAAACTCTTCGTCGACGGAATATCCGGCGCGGCCGATCTCGAACCATCCAGCCGCAACGATCAGCGCTGCGAGAGCGGCCTGCCCCGCCGTAGCCCTTGGCGAAGGCCGGGCCTTCGTCACGCGACGGTGATGCTCTTGTTCAGATACACGTCCTGAATGGCGTTGAGCAGCGCCACGCCTTCCTTCATCGGCCGCTGGAACGCCTTGCGTCCCGAGATCAGGCCCATGCCGCCGGCGCGCTTGTTGATCACCGACGTCTTGATTGCTTCCTTGAGATCGCTCTCACCCGCCGACGCGCCGCCCGAGTTAATCAGGCCGGCTCGGCCCATGTAGCAGTTGGCGAGCTGGTAGCGCGTCAAGTCGATCGGATTGTCGCTGGTCAGCTCGCTATAGACCTTCTTGTGCGTCTTGCCAAAATTCAGCGCGTTGTAACCGCCGTTGTTCTCCGGCAGCTTCTGCTTGATGATGTCGGCCTGGATCGTCACGCCGAGGTGATTGGCCTGGCCGGTCAAATCCGCGGACAGGTGGTAGTCGGTCTCCTTGGTCTTGAACGCCGAGTTGCGCGTGTAGCACCACAGCACCGTGAACATGCCCATCTCGTGCGCGTGCTGGAACATCTCGGTCACTTCCTGAATCTGCCGCTTCGATTCCTCCGACCCGAAGTAGATCGTCGCGCCGACACCGGCGGCGCCCATATCGAACGCCTGCTTGACGCTGGCGAACCGAATCTGATCGTAGCTGTTCGGATACGAGATGAACTCGTTGTGGTTGACCTTGAGGATGAACGGAATCTTGTGCGCGTACTTGCGCGCGCACATGCCGAGCACGCCGAGCGTGGAGGCCACGGCGTTGCAGCCGCCCTCGAGCCCGAGCTTGACGATGTTCTCGGGGTCGAAATACTGCGGGTTCGGCGCGAACGACGCGCCCGCCGAGTGTTCGATACCCTGGTCAACCGGCAGGATTGACACATAGCCGGTGCCGGCGAGGCGTCCCTTGTCGAACATCGATTGCAGCCGGGTCAACACCGCGACCGGGCGATCGGACGACAGGTGAATTCGTTCGATGAAATCGGGGCCGGGCAGATGCAGCGATTCCCTGGGGATGGTCTTGCACTGGTGTTGCAGCAGCGGCGCTGCGTCGGCGCCGAGTATCTCCTCGACGGAAGGGGCGGCAGTAGGCATAACGATTTACTTTACCACCGGGTACGACAGCCGCTCCACCGTGGCCGCGGCCACCGCGCGCGCCACCATTTCGTCGATCGGCAGCGCCTGCTCGGCCTCCTCGACCGTTGCCCGCCTGGCGTGCGTCTCCGGATGGCGCGGCGTGAACAGGGTGCACGAATCCTGGTCCGCCTCGATGGAGATATCGAAAGTCCCGAGGCGTTGCGCCTGTTCGATGATCTCTTCCTTATCGAGTCCAACCAGCGGTCGCAGCACCGTCATGTGAATCGCGCGGTCGATCACGGTCATGTTGTCGAGTGTCTGAGACGCAACCTGGCCAATGACATCGCCGGTGACCAGCGCGCGCGCCCGCACTTCTCGCGCGATCCGTTGCGCAATGCGAAGCATCAATCGCCGATAGACGACGACCCTGAGATCGCCAGGGACGCTCAGCGTCACCTCGCGCTGCAGCTCGCCGAAGGGAATCATGTAGAGTCGCGATCGCAGTTGATACCGCGTCAACACTTCGGCCAGCCGTCGCGCCTTGTCCTGCGAGGCGTTGGACAGGAACGGCACGCTGTGAAAGTGGACGAGCGTGACGTGACACCCGCGTTTCATCATTCGCCACGCCGCGACCGGCGAATCGATGCCGCCCGACAACAGCGCCACCACGCGGCCGGCCGTGCCGGTGGGCAGGCCGCCAGGCCCCGGCTCGCGGCCGATGTAGCAATAGGCGCCGCCTGGAATGATCTCGACGCTGATCACGAAATCGGCGTGCTCGAGATCCACCTTCCAGCCGCGCGCGTGCCACACCCGCGAACCGAGATCTCTCGCCAGCTCGGGAGATGGCGTGGTGAACTTCTGATCGGCGCGGCGGACATGCACGCGAAACGATTGCACCGATTCCTTTGGCGGCAGCCGCGCGAGAATGGCCGCGGCCATTCCCTCGATGTCGCGCGGCACGCGCATGGCAGCGGAATAGTTCGCCACACCAAAGACGCGCGCCAGCCGCGCCCGGATCTCGGGCATCGTTGATTCCTGGCCGAGCACGATCTCGATGCGACCGACCGGCGTCCGCACTTCCTTGACGTGCAACCCGGCGAGCGCGGCGTGCAGGTGGCGCACCAGCCGATGAATGAACCACGACCGGTTCCGGCCCTTGAGCGCAACCTCCGAGTAATGAACGAGGATCGACGTCATGTGCCGCCGCTAGGCCATCGCGGCGGCGCGATGGCCTGAGATCACCGCCGACTCGATCGTCGCCGGAAGGCCGGTGTCGATCCAGTCCCCCGCGAGCAGCAATCCGTCAATGGCGGTCCGCGTGCCGGGCCGCGGCGGCGCGTCCGGCGCCAGCGAAAAGGTCGACCGCTTCTCGCGGACCGCGAGTCCCTTGCGGAGCGCCGCACGACGAGCCGCCGGCAGCGCCGATCGAATCTCCTCGAGCGCCATCTGCACCAGCGCTTCGTTCGTCATCGACACGATGGTCTCAGCGCCGCTCGAAACCAGCGACAGGTGGGACACGTCGCCGCCGACTATCGCGCGGCGATCGAACACCCATTGAAAGTTTCGGCCCGGCAGCCCAACCAGCGGCTCGCTCATCACCGCATCGTCAAACCACAGGTTGACGGTGACGATCGGCAGGCTCGCCAACATCGCGGCGTTGGCGATCGTCTGTCGCAACTGCGGCGGCGGCGGATCGAACAATGCGGCGAACGAATACCAGGGAACGGTCGAAATCACGAGCGGCGCCGCGATGACTTCGTCGCGAACACGTACGCCGGTGACACGATCACCGTCGATCATGAGCTTCGCCGGTGCGTGCGCGCGCACATCGCCGCCGCGGTCCATTACCCATTGCTTCGACGGCTCCGCGTAGAGCTCGTCGAGCGGTACCGCAGGGACTACCAGCGCGGCGCACGACGGATCGGGACCGAACACGCGCTCGAGTACGCGTTTGAACGCCGGTGCTTCGGCTTGATCGATCGACTGATTGAGCGCCGCCAGTGCCAGCGGCTCCCAGAACAACTCGCACAGCCGCGGCGCCTGGCCGATCTGTGACAGCCACTGCCGCACCGATATGCCTGACGGCGCCGGCCGATCCGAATGCAACGCGGCTCCGGCGCCCAGCACGGACAATCGTTCCGACCAGCCCAGCGCGTCCCAGGCCATCACGCCGGCGAGAAAATGCAGCGGCGACGGCACCGCCGGCAGAGCAAGCGTGCTCTCGTGGCCCTGTCGATCGATCATCGACACTTTCAGGCCGCTCTGCCACTTGACGCGATTCGAGGCGCCGATGCGATCGAGCAGCGCCAGCGTGTCGGTGTAACACCCCATCAGGATGTGCTGCCCGTTGTCGACGCGCTCTCCGGTAGCGGGATCGGTGAAAGCGGTGGCGCGGCCGCCGAGGCCTGGCCGTGCTTCGAGCACCAGCACGCGGGCGCCGCGTTCGGTCAGGGCCGTCGCCGCAGCAAAACCGGCACAGCCGGCGCCGACTACGACCGCGTCAAAAGCGCTGTCTGCCATGCGGCAAGCTGGGTGCGTGCCCAGATGGCGAGGGCGATGCCGGCGCGGGTGACCTTCGGCACGCGAATGACCTCGCTGAACACGTCGTAGTCGCGCTGCTCAACGCGCTCGAGGATCGCGAAATATATGCCGCCCATGATCTCCGCAGCCACGAGTTTCCGGGCTTCGTGGGGCGGCATCGCCTGCGACGCGGCGGCGAAGAACTTTCGTGCCCGCTGGCATTGGTGCGCGAGCAGCTGGCGAATCTCGCCAGTCACACGGCCGCCTTTCAACATCTCCTCGCTGACGCCAAAGCGCGCGAGATCTTGGCGCGGCAGATAGATGCGATCGCGCTCGAGATCGACGCGCACGTCCCGAATGATGTTCGTCAGTTGCAGCGCCAGGCCCAGATTGAAGGCGTAGTCGCGGGAACGGGTATCGCGGCACCCGAAGATCTCGATGCAGATCAGGCCAACCGCCGACGCCACGCGACGGCAGTACTCCATCAGCTCATCGAAGGTGTCGTACCGCGATCGCCACAGATCCATCTCCACCCCGTCGACGAGATCGTCGAACGGCTGTCGCGTGAGGTGGAACTCCGCCACGATCTTCTTCAAACGCTGCCCCTGCGGCGTCCGCGGCATGTCGCTGCCGAAGAGGCGGGCAACCTCGTCGCGCCACGTTAACACCTGGGACTCCGCCGTCTGCCGATCCGGCGCCTCGTCCACCGCATCGTCGACGGCGCGACAGAAGTCCCATACCAGGCCAATGGCCTGGCGTTGCGCATCGGGAAGAACTAGGAACGAGTACGAGAAGGAAGTGTCTCTCGCCACAACAGCGTTCCACACGCTATCACTATTGCATCGGCGGCGCCGAGTGCGGGACGGTTTCGGAACACGTCGAACCCCGACTGTTCGAGGCGCGTCAGGATGCGTGTGCCGCCGAGCCACGTCGCTCGCAGCTCGTAACGGAGGCGGCCGCGAACACCGTCGCACACGGGACGGCCGGCGTCGAACAACTGCCGGGCACGATCGGCGCAGTCGCGCATGGCTGCGGCCCACTCCGCCGTCATCACACCGCCATTCAAGGCGTCCGGAACGGCACCGTGGCGGCGCCAGGTCTCGGCAGGCACGTATAAGCGGTCTCGCGACCAGTCGACGGCGAGGTCCTGCCAGAAGTTGGTTAACTGCAACGCCGAGCACACCGCGTCGGACGCGCGGTCGAGCGCCTCGTCCTGGTAGCCGCTCAGTCGCAGCACGAGACGGCCGACGGGATTTGCTGAACGCCGGCAGTAATCCAACACCCCGGCCCAGGTTTCGTAGCGGGTGGTGGTGACGTCCTGGGTGAAGGCGTCGAGCAGATCGTCGAACAACTCCACGGGCAGCCGGAAGCGGTCGATGGTGTCGTGCAAGGCCAGGAACTCAGGTGTGCCATCGCTACTGTCGTGGAGCCGCTGGCGCCACTCGTTCAGCAGCCGCAGCCGTTCGCCAGGCTCGCGGCCCGGCTCGTCGGCGAAATCGTCGGCAGTGCGCGCAAACGCGTAGACCGCGGCGATATGCGGACGCAGATGCTTCGGCAGCAACCGCGACGCCACTGGAAAATTCTCGTAATGGGATTCGGCGAGTGCCTGGCACGCTGCGTATGCATCACGCAGCGCCCGCGAACCATCTACCACGGAGTTTCGGCGATGCCG
>DASVFC010000363.1:0-2768 GCA_036380235.1 Vicinamibacterales bacterium | reverse complement strand
TCTCCCAACGCGCACCTGCCCAGCCGTTAGCCGAACGTCCTCGTACCTCTGGCGAGAGTTGCTAACAGGAGCGAGGTTTCATCGCACAAATGGCAGCATGTGCCGCCACAGCCGGTCCAATTGGAGAGAGCTCAGCGCCGCGCCAGCATCAGCCGGTGCTCGCTCGACTCGCAACTCTGCCTCGAAATCACATTGGCCATCAGCAGCGTCGCGCCCGGCGGTGCACGCAGCTCCAGGTTGTCAACCGAGCCACTGAATGCGATCGAGATGTTGGTGCCGGCATTCACCGTTCCTGCCGCATTGCCCGTGAAACCAACATACCGATCGTCGGCCAAATGCTCGACGAGTCCAGGTTCGTCGCCGTCGCCACGGCGGAAATACATGCTGACGAAGTTGCCGGCCACGCCGATGCGGAACTCCCGCAACGACGCCACGACATCGTCGTTGTGGACGACGCCATTGAATCCCAGTAGGTCCGCCGTGCCTTCGCGAAAATGTTTGGCGTGAGTAACCGGATAGGAGCGTGACCGCGCGTTGGCGGGCAGCGCAACACATGATGCGTTCGCGGTGATGGTCATTACGTACTCGCCCGCGAGATCGATTGGTGCCACGAGCGGCCGCAGTTGAAATCCAAGCCACGGCCGCGCATTGTTGGCGCAATTGGCAACGCTGCACGTCCACGTGACGGTCAGCGTCTCATGGCCGTCGATCGACGCCTGAAAGCGCGTCGAGCTGTCGAAGTTGCCCGCCAACACGACGACGCCGCTGCTATTGACTATGCCCGACGCACCAGCGCTTGGGCCGTCAACGACCACCACCTTTGCACCAGGCAATGGGCGAGACGCCGTGTCGAACACCGATCCGGTGATGTTTTGCACCGAATTTGTGTTGCCGGAGGGAACCATTGATGTAGGCGCTGTCGGAAGGAGCGATTGCGGAGAGTCGGAGCACGCTCCCAGCAGCGGCAGCGACAGGATCAACGCACGCCGAAGCAGGTTCGCCATGCGCGGAGCATACCGCCGATCGCTCGCGCCGGCGTCACTCGTTTGGGCCTTCGCCGCCCAGCCGGCTCATCCTAAAGCCGACTTCGGATTGATCGCATCCGGATCCTTCTCCGCAAACGCCTCCGGCTTCGGCCTGACCCCATGCCGCGCCGCCCACAGGCGAGTGAACTCAGCGCCAAACAGCAGGATCTGACACGAGTAATACACCCACAGCAGCAACACCATCACCGATCCCGCCGCGCCGTAACTCGTCGTCATCGTGCTCTGACCGAGATACAACCCGATCGCCTGCTGGCCGATCAGGAACAGCACCGCGGTGACCACCGCGCCGGTGGCAACGTCCTTCCACAGCAGCCGCACGTCCGGTAGAAATCGGAACAGCATCGCGAACAGTCCCGACGTGACGATGAGCGAAACGACGAGGCTGATCGCCTTCAAGGTGACAGGGAAGCCAGGCGCGCGTTGGGAGATCCAGTCGCTCAGCGCCGCGAGCGCGGCGGTGATCACGAGCGAGACTAGCAACAGGAATCCCACCGCGACAACAAGGCCGAACGATCGCAGGCGATCGATGATCAGTGCCCTGAGATACGCCCCCGACTTCGGCTTCACGCGCCAGATGGTGTTGAGCGCCACCTGCAGCTCGAGAAAGGCTCCGGTCGCCGCAATGATGAACGCGACGCTGCCGATGATGGTGGCGACGATGCCCGCCTGGCGCTTGCTGGCGCCTTCGAGCAGGGTCTGCACCGTCTGCGCGCCGTCGCGCCCGATCAGGCCATCAAGCTGATTGACGATCTCGCCGCGCACCGCTTCGGGGCCGAACACGAGGCCGGCAATCGCCGTGGCCACGAGCAGCACCGGACCAATCGCAAACAACGTGTAGTACGCCAGCGACGCCCCCAACCGTAACGCATCGTCTTCCCACCACGCCCGTGCCGCACCGCCGACGGTTTGCACCAGGAGCCTCGCGCGCATTGCGAACCAGTATGACGCTGCGACGGCACACTTGCTGCAAGTAACTGCCCGCCGACGACAGAGGTGGCTGAACTATGGACGGATCGAACTCGCTGAGGCACTGGGTGATGTTCGGCGGCGCCGTGCTGGTAATCTTCGTCCTGTATTGGGCACAGGCGGTGTTCGTGCCCATCGCGCTGGCGGCACTCATTTCGTTCGTGCTGTCGCCACCGACGAGCTGGCTGGAACGACGGATCGGCCGCGTGCCGGCCGTGTTGGTCGTCGTCTCGCTCGTCTTCGTCGTCCTCGGCCTCGCCGGCTGGGCCCTGGCGCGGCAGATGAACTACCTCGTCGAAGACCTGCCGGGCTATCGCGCCAACATCACCAAGAAAATCGAAGACGTGCGCGGCGCCGGCAAAGGCGGCGCGGTGGAGAAGCTGCAGGAAACCATCGACGACATCAAGGGCGAACTCAAGGAAACCGAGGCCTCTTCCGAGCGCGAGCCGCAACCAGTGGTCGTGACGCCGGACCCGCCCGCGTTCGCGTCCTTCATCCCTGGCATGGACTGGCTGGGACCATTGCTCGGTCCCCTCGGCACGGCGAGTTTGGTGCTGGCATTCGTGATCTTCATGCTGCTCGAACGCCGCGATCTGCGCGATCGGTTGATCGGCCTGATCGGCCACGGCCGCCTGTCTGTCACCACCAAGGCATTCGACGAAGCCGGCAGCCGCGTCAGCCGCCAACTGCTGATGCAATCGCTCGTCAACGCAATTTACGGAGTCATTGCCGGAATTGGTCTCTACTTCCTCGGCG
>DASVFC010000362.1:0-3104 GCA_036380235.1 Vicinamibacterales bacterium | reverse complement strand
CACATCGGCATCGGGCAAGCGTGCCGAAGTGCGCGACCTCAAGGAATCGCCGGCGCTGATGTTGAGCGTGGGCCGCCGGCTCGCGGCCGAAGGACTCGTGGCGGGTGCCAGGCGGCAGTGGACGGTGTTCGATCCTGCGTCGATGCAGAACGCGCCGGTGCAGATCGCGATCGACGACCGCGAGATCGTCCAGGCTGGCGGCCGCCGCGGTATTCCCGCTTTCAAAGTTGAGATGAGCTTCGCGGGTCTTAAGACCACGGCGTGGGTCACCGACACCGGTGAGATCGTGCGCGAAGAGAGCCCGATGGGATTAATCACCGTCCTCGAAACGCAGGAGCAGGCGACGGCGCTGTCGGTGTCGGATCGCATGCGGTCCGACATGCTCGAAGCCTCGGCGATCGTGCCGCAGATGGGTCGCCATGCCATCGTCGAATCGCGCGACGTCAGCAGGTTGAGGCTGCGACTGACGGGCGCGGATCTGTCGCGTCCGGATTTACAGGGCGAGGGGCAGCGCGTTGACGGCGACGTCATCGAGCTCGTCGATCCGCGGACGCTCGAGCCGGGGCTGCGGCCCGCGGATCTCGATCGCTATCTCCAGCCCGAGCCGTTCATCGAAAGCGACGCGCCGGAGATTCGCGCCGCAGCGGAGAGAATGGTCGAGGGGATCACCGGTTCGCGCGCACGCGCGGAACGCTTGACGCGTGAAGTCAATTCATACGTCGAGAAGCGGCCCACGGTCAGCTTGCCGTCGGCGCTCGAAGTGCTGCGCACGCGGGTCGGTGACTGCAACGAGCACACGGCGTTGTTCGTGGCGATGGCGCGATCGCTCGGCATTCCCGCGCGCATCAACGTCGGCGTCGCCTACGTGCGCGGTGCCTTCTACTATCACGCCTGGCCCGAGGTTTATCTCGAGGAATCGAACGGCGAGGGGATGTGGCTCCCTGTCGATCCGACGTTCAACCAGTTCCCGGCCGATGCCACGCACGTCCGCCTGGCGCGAGGCGGCCTCGATCAACAAGCGGCGATCGTGCCGATGATCGGCCGCGCCCAGATCGCCGTGATCGATCTCGAGGTGGTGCCGAACTCGACGCCGATCCTGGTGGGCCGGCCGGCAACGGATCCGCGCCCGCTGTCGATTGACATCCCGCGCCGCCAGGACTGCGGTTGCTGGGGCTCTCCCTGTCCGGGCAGCCGATGATCGTGGTCGAGAATCTCGTCAAGCGGTACGGCAACTTCACGGCCGTCGATGGTGTGTCGCTGAACGTCGCGCCCGGACAGATCCACGGCTTCCTCGGCCCGAACGGCGCCGGCAAGACCACGAGCATCCGCATGGTCGCCGGTCTGTTAAAGCCCGATGCCGGCCGCATCATCGTCAACGGCCACGACCTGAACACCGCGCCTGAGGCGGCAAAGTCGGCGCTTGGGTTCATTCCCGATCGCCCCTTCATCTACGAGAAGTTGACCGCCGGTGAGTTCCTGCGTTTTCATGCCGGCCTTTACGGCATGGACGATGGCGATATTGGGTTGCGAATCAAGGAGATGCTCGACATCTTCGAGCTGAGCCGCTGGCAGAACGAGCTCGTGGAAAGCTTTTCGCACGGCATGAAGCAGCGGTTGGTGATGAGCGCGGCCTTCCTGCACCGGCCGAAGGCGGTCCTCGTGGACGAGCCGATGGTCGGTCTCGATCCGCGCGGCGCGCGGCTGATCAAAGACGTGTTCCGCCGCATGACCGAGCACGGCGTTGCCATTTTGATGAGCACGCACACGCTCGAAGTGGCGCAGGAGATGTGCGATCTGATCAGCATCATCCTCAAAGGGAAAATCATCGCGCACGGCACGGTCGCCGAACTGCGCGCGATGGCGGGTACGCCGAACGAAGAATTGACGCCGGTGTTCCTCAAGCTGACGGGCGGTAGCGGCCTGCAAGAGATCGACGAGATCGTGTGATGAGCCTGTCCCGGCATGGCGTCCTCGCGGCGGCGGACCTGGCGCCAATGACGCGGCCGTTTCCGTATCTGCTGTTGCCGTCGTTGTGGGCGTCGCGCAATCGTGCGCGCCGGCGCGAGCGGGGCGATCTGGTTCGCGGCATCTTGTTCGGCGGCGTCGGCCTGGGTGTGATGGGCGCGCTGTTCGCCGCCGCGTTCTGGCTGACGTGGCAGGCGGCGCAATATGCCGAGCTCGGCGACTATCTGATCAGGATCGGGCTGTCGTGGTTGTTCCTGACGTTCCTGTCGTTCCTCGCCTTTAGCGGCATCGTTGCCGCGCTGTCGACGTTCTTCCTGTCTGACGATATGCGGCTGATGCTGGCGGCGCCGGTGGCGGCGCGGCGGCTGTTCTTCGCGCGATTTGCGCGCACGGTGGCGCAGGCCGGCTGGATGGTGGTGGTGTTCCTGGTGCCGGTGCTCGCCGGCATCGCGACTGCGAAGTGCGTGTCGCCGCTGTTCGTGTTCACCGCGCTCGCCGTGACAACGCCGTTCGTGGTCATTCCGATCGCGATCGGGTCGGCGGTCACGTTGTTGCTGGTCAACGTGTTTCCCGCCCGGCGCGCGCGCGACATCCTGATGCTGATGGGGTTGGTGTTCGCCACGAGTCTTGTGGTGCTGCTGCGGTTCATCCAGCCCGAGCGGCTGCTGCGCGTGGAGTCGATGCCGGAGGTGACGGCGTTCTTCGCCACGCTGCAGTCGCCGATCTCGGCGATGCTGCCATCGTTCTGGGCGGGCGAGGCGTTGTTTGCCGGGCTGCAAGGCGGCAGCGATCCGATGCACATCGCGGCGTTATGGTCGACGGCGGCGGCGATCGTGGTGGCGGTCGGCTGGGCGTTCGAGAAGTGGCACTTCACCGGGTTCAGCAAGGCGCAGGAAGCACGCAAGGCGCGGTTCACGCAGTGGCGCGTGCTGGATGCGATCGCCGGCGCGCTGCCGTTGTCGCCGGTGCGCAAGCACCTCCTGATCAAGGACCTCAAGGTCTTCCTGCGTGACGTCAGCCAGTGGTCGCAGCTGTTGTTGCTGCTGGCGCTGATGCTGGTCTATCTCTACAACTTCCGCGTTCTCGATCTCGATCGCCTGCCGTATATGAGCGGCTTCCTCAAGAACATCTACGCGTTC
>DASVFC010000361.1:0-23092 GCA_036380235.1 Vicinamibacterales bacterium | reverse complement strand
TGAATTGGCTCAATCAACTCGCCCTTGGCGAGGATCGTGGCGCGCTCGATCACGTTGCGCAACTCGCGCACGTTGCCCGGCCAGTCATACGTCTCCAGCAGCTTCATCGCCGGCGCCGACACCGCCCTGACCGATCGGTTGTCGCGGGCGTTGAACTCGTCGATGAAGGCCTGGATGAGCAGCGGCAGATCTTCCTTGCGATCGCGAAGCGGTGGCAGTGAGATCGTGAAGACGTTGAGGCGGTAATACAGGTCCTCGCGCAGACGGCCGTCGCGGATGGCGGCGACCGGATCGATGTTCGTCGCCGCCAGCACCCGCACGTCCACTTCCTGCTCGGTGCGGCCGCCCAGCCGGCGGAACTTGCGCTCCTGCAGCACCCGCAGCAGCTTCACCTGCGTGGCCGGCGTCATCTCGGCGATCTCGTCGAGGAACAACGTGCCGCGATCCGCCAGTTCGAAGCAGCCGGCACGGCGATCGGTCGCGCCGGTGAACGAACCCTTCTCGTGGCCGAAGATCTCGCTTTCCAGCAACGTATCGGGAATGGCGGCGCAGTTCAGCGCCACGAACGGATGCGCCGATCGCGGGCTGAGTTGATGGATGGTCTGCGCCACCAGCTCCTTGCCGGTCCCTGATTCGCCGAGGATCAACATCGACGCCGGCGTCGGCGCCGCCTGCTCGAGCACCTGGTACAACGCCCGCATCGACTGGCTGTGGCCGATGATGCGGCCAAAGCGGCCGCGATCGTTGAGTTGCCGGCGCAGTGCCTGGTTTTCGCGCTTCTGCTCGTTGATCTCGGCCAGCCGCTGCAGCAGCCGCTGCAGCTTGTTGGGATCGAGCGGCTTGGTCAGGTAATCCTCGGCGCCGGCCTTGACGGCTTCGACGGCGGTGTCGACCGTGCCCTGCGCCGTCAGCAGGATGACCTTGATGTTCTCGATTTCCGGCTGCAGCGCCTTCAGCAGCTCGATGCCGCTCATTCGCGGCATGACCAGGTCCGTCACGACGATCGACGGACGGAAGAGGGTGATCTTGTCCAGCGCCTCGGCGCCGTCTGCGGCGGCGTCGGCCGTGAAACCCCAGGCGCGAACCAGCTCGGTTAGCCCGCTGCGTGTGGCCGGGTCGTCCTCGACGATGAGCACGCGTTCAGCCGTGTGCGTATCGGTCACTTTTTTTAATCTATCATCGAGACGGAACCCTGAGTGGCCGACCTTAGCGAATCAAGCACAACCATTCCAGGGGAGCCGATCGAGCCCGCGCCGCCTGCGGCGGGCGCACCAGACCCGCCCCGGCGATCGCAGTGGACCACCTGGATGGAGATTCTCCTCTGCTCCGGGTATCCCACCCAGCTCACGATCGCGTTCATCCTCATGTCGATCGGGATGACCCCCATCGTCGGTGACCAGCAGCTGTCGGCCGCCTTCGTATTCACGCTGACCCTGCTCGATACCATCGTCTTGTTGTCGCTGATCTTCTGGCTGCTGCGGCGCCGCGGCGAAAGCCCGCGGCACGTGTTCCTCGGCGAGCGGCCCGTCGCCGGCGAAATCGGGATCGGGTTCCTGTCGCTGCCGCTGGTCATAGGACTCGTGGTGGTGTTGATGACGGCGATCCTGCGTCTGGCGCCGACGCTGCGCAACGTCCCTGAAAACCCGCTCGAAGCGTTTCTTGGAACGCAGACCGGGTTGGCAATGTTCCTGGTGGTGGTGATTGTTGGCGGCGGCGTGCGCGAGGAGCTGCAACGCGCGTTCCTGCTGCACCGCTTTCGCGACGACCTCGGCCGGCCGTGGATGGGGGTGCTGATCACCAGCCTCGCCTTCGGCCTCGGGCACACGCTGCAAGGACGCGACGCAGCGATCGTGACCGGCTCTCTGGGCGCATTGTGGGGTGTGATCTACATCCGGCGCCGCAGCGCCATCGGGCCTATGGTCAGCCACAGCTTGTTCAACAGTTTCGAGTTGCTGCGGGTCTTTTTCCGGTAGTTTCCACGATTCTCGATTGCTCGCATCATTGCGCGAGTATGACGACGTCGGTGCGCCGCCGGAGATCCGCGAGCCAGTCCACCACCAGTTCGCTGCGCCGTGCCTCGACGAGGCGAGCCCGCAGGATAGGGGCGGCCTGATCAAAGGTCAGGCCCTTGCTGTCGAATTCGGCGCGCTGCCGCGTGTATGCGGCCGCCACATCCGCATCGCTCGGCACGCTGGCGGAGGCGAACCGCTGTTCGAGATACGCCTGGGTGCGCAGATCATCGCGAATCCAGGCGCGCAGTCGCGTCTCGGTAAACCCGTAATTCGCGAGCGTATCTTGCAGTGGCCCGGTCACGCGCGCGCGAATCTCGTTCAACCTGGCTTCAAGCGCAGAAGCTTCCGGTGGCGGCGGCGCGTAGCGCTGCACCTCACGAAGAATCAACTCGCGATCGACCAGGCGCGAGGTGACTTCGGCAATGCCCGCCTTGGGATCGTCCACAAGGCGCAGAGCCATCGCGGCGCGCACGTCGCTCAACGTGATCGCCTGTCCGCCGACGAGTGCAAGAGTCCGATCCAGCAGCTCGGGCTGCGCCACTCCGAGCGTCACGATAAGCGCGGCTACCAACACGATCAGAACGCCTGGCCGAGGGAAATATGAAGTACGTTCGATCGCTCGCGGCCCCCGCCGGGCAGCAGCCGCGTGCTCAGCTTCCAGCCCCAATCGACGCGTAACGGGCCAATAGGCGATCGGTAGCGGAAGCCGATGCCGCTGGTGGCGCGGAGCTCCTGCAGCCGGAAATCCGATACGCGCCGGAACACGTTGCCGGCGTCGAGAAACCACACCACCTGCACATTCTTCCAGTACGGCGCGCGTGTCTCGAGGTTGAAGATCATCATGCCGTTGCCGCCCTGCGGGAACCCCTGCCCTTCGTCGAGCGTCTCTTCGGTGCCGAGCGAGTCGAGCGAAAAGCCGCGCACCGTGGTGTCGCCGCCCGCGAAGAAGCGTTCGCTGGCTGGAAGATCGCGGATGACGACGTCCAGAGGGTTGTCGTCATCGGCCGCGATCGGGATCGGCGATGCCGCGGCCAGCGCCGGCGAATGCGCGATTTCGAGCACCGGTGGCAGGTCGTCTGCGAAGCCCACCGCGGCACCGATGCGTGCGCCGGCCGCCACCACGATGTTCCGTCCGGGCAACCGGCGATACATGAACGTCTGGAAGAAACTCTTTACGAACCCGACCTCGGACCCGAGGATCCGCGAAGCCAGCGAGGTGTCGAAGCCGATCACGGTGCCGCGTTGCGGATCGAGCACGTCGTCACGCGAATCGCGCAGCACGCCGCCGAGAATCTTCGACAAGCGGACCTGCGGAAACAAACGATCGATCAGCAGCCGATCCTGCACCGAGATCGGGCTCTCGAATACCTTGGTGTAATCGAAGGTGTACCGCCCGGTCACCGTATACGTCGAGATGCGGCGCGCGTACTCCGAGGTCACGCCCTTGCGATTGAACGAGTAGCTGGTGCGTCGCGATTGATCGATGAAGGCGCTGAACTGCGCGTCGCCGGTGGTGCCGAACGCGCGTGGTTCTCGGAAGGTGAACAAGCCGCGGTAGTCGTGAAAGCCGTAGCCCTGCGCCTCGCCGGTGCCGGTGTCGCGGTCTTCGCGCAACGTGACGCGGCCAAACAACGTCACTGACCGGTTCTTGCCCCACAGGTTGCGCCGGCTGATGCCAATGAAGGCGCGATAGCCGACGTCGAGGTTCTCGCTGGTCTGGCCGTCGGTGGTATCGGGCTCGGCAATGCGTCCGACCTCGATACCGCCGCCGTAATCGATCGTCGTTGTTGCCGCCTCTTCCAGATCGATCAGCACATCACGCATGAGCGAGCCGCTTCGCGGCAAGTCGGTGATGCGGACGCGGCGGAACAGGCCGAGCTCGGCAAGCCGGCGCTGGCTCTCGAGCATCGCCTCTTCACTCAGGGGGCTGCCGCTGCGGATGGTCAGCTCCCGCTCGATCAACTCGGTGGAGATGCGCGAGTTGCCGCTGATCAGCACGCGATCGATGGTCAGCTGATCGCCCTCGCGAACGGTCCAGGTGATCGCCACCTGTTGCCGGTCGTTGGCGAAGGCCAGCTGCGAAATGACGGAGACGTCCTGGTAACCCTGGGCCCGGTAGAGCCGCTCGATGGTGTCACGGTCGACGGCAAGCTGGGGCCGATAGAACGGACGGCCCGTCGCCAGCGCCAGCGGCGCGCGAATCGCCTCTCCGGTCAGTGCCCGCGTGCCCTGCACCTCCACCGCGGTGACGAGGGTCTGCGGTCCCTCTTCAATTTCGAAGCGAACCGCCACCGGACGGTAGGCCGCGTTGCCGGCGCTGGTTTCGGGCAACACCTGGATATCGGTCTTGACCGCCGCCTGCGCGAAGCCGCGGACGCGGTAGAGCTCGGTAATCGCCGCGGCAATCGCCGCGGCGCGCGCTTCCACAAACGGCTCGCCTGGTTTCATCTGCAGCAACGGCGCTATGGCCGCGGCAGCGAGCGCGGTGCTGCCGGAAGTGTCGATCGATCCGACGCGATGCAGCGGCCCGCGCGAGACGGTGAAGGTCAGCACCAGCTCGTCGCGCTGCTGCTGACGCGAGTACGGCGCCTGTGCATTGCGATAGCCCTGCTCGCGCAGGGCGCTTTCAATCGCGCGGCTCGCGTCTTCGAGCAGGTCCTGGTCCACTGAGCGTTCCGCGCGAATCGGAACCAGGTCCTCCAGAAAATCTTCAGACAGCGACTCGCCGGCAAAGACGAGGCGAACGCGCGGGCCGGGCTCGACGTTGATGGTGATTGAAACGGTGCGGCCGGCTTCGTCGGTGACCATGGTCGGCCGCACGCGCGCTTCGTAATAGCCGCGCTCACGCAACGCCTCTTCATACGCCGCGATGCGCGCATCAATCTCCGGCTTGTCGTACGGGCGGCCGGTCTCGATCTCGAGTTCACGCAACACCATCGCCGGCGCCTCCAGCGGCGAACCGGTCACCCGGGCCGCGCCGATGGTCTCGCGATCGCCGGCCTCGATGGATAAAACCAATTCCACGCGCTCCGGCGCGGGGTCTTCTTCCTGTATCCGCGGCAGGACGGCGGCGCGCGGAAACCCGCGCTCCGCGTAATAAGCCTGCACCGTCCTGACAATGTCGCCAACGCGGCTCGCAGACGGCAAGGCGCCGAAGCGATCGCTGATCTCCGTGCGAATGTCGTCCGCCGGCAGGATGGCAGCGCCGCCGACGACGATCCGGGCGATGCGCCGAACTGGTGTTAGTTGCCAGCGCAAGCTCACGCCCTGGCTGGTCGGCGTTGTCACGACCCGCACGTCTTCGAAACGTCCAAGCCCAACCAGGTGATCGATCGTGTTGCGCACGGCCTGCATCGACAGCGCGTCGCCAATCCGCGTTTCGATCAGGCTGATGACATTAAGGTCGTCAATCGGCACGCCTGAGATTTCAACCTGAACGTCGGTGACCGTCCGGCCGAGCTGCGGTTGTTGACCGGCCGAGACCACATGCGCCGTGCAAACGGCGAAGGCCGCGACAGCACACCACAGCTCGACGAACCGTCGCATCAGAAGGCGTGCCTCTTTCTCACTTCGAGGGCGTAGGTGCGGTCTTCGTTCTGCGACAGGACCCACGACAGCGATTCGCTCTCATCGAACTCGAGCAGGATGATCTGGTCGCGCGTCGTCGACGACAGGCTGCGCGCGTAAGTGAGGAAGATGCGGTCCGAGATGCGCTTGCCGATGGTGACGCGCGCCGTCGGATTCAAGGTCAGGCTGGTTGATTGTTGATACGGATCGTTCAGCAGCGGCGTGATCTGGAAGGTGTCGACGCCGAAGGTTTGTTCAACGACGCGCCCGACCTCGGCGGACAACGCGCCGGTCAGCGCGCGGGTGGCGCGCGCTTCGACGAGGCGCTGCTGGCGTTCGTCCGGACGCTGCAGGCCGGCCAGTTCGACGTCACCGCTGGGCGCCTGGTCACTGAAGAGCAGCGTCAGGATGTCGAGGGTCTGCAGCGGCGGGTCCGACGTGAACTGCGGCTGCATGCGTTCGGTGGTGCCCGCCATGCGCATGGTGACGAGGTAGGTCTGCTGCGGCACACGCACCCGCGTCTCGGCTTCGATGTCGAAGAACGGCTGGATGCGGTTGGCATCGGCGAAATCCAGCGTGCCGCGCGTGATCAGGTAACGGCGCCCTTCGAACTCCACCTCGCCGCGTTCGATCTCGGCGCGGCCGAACACCAGCGGACGATCGAGCGTGCCGCGAAGCGTCAGGTCGGCGCTCGCGACGATGCGCGCCTGTTCGTTCTCGATGCGAAGCGAGGAAGGTGCGCGCAACTGAATATCGAAGCGCACGTTCGACGCCGTCGCCGCGACCTGCCCTTCCACCGCGGGAACTGCGGCCGGATCACCGGCGAGGCCGCTGAACAAACCGCCAGTGGCACCGAAGCCGCGCGTCCACGTGCCGCTATTCACCGTCACGGTGCCAGTGACCATGGGCGCATTGGCGGGGCCCTGCAGCGCCAGGCTGGCGTCCACGAGCGAGCGCATGCCCTCGGGATAGCGCAGCGTCATGTTCTCGCCGGTCGCGGTGACGTCGAATTCACTCAACTGGTACTTCGACAACCCGATGCGGCCGCCGAAGCGTACCGCGCCGCCGCCCAGTTGTGCGGTGACGCCATCGAGGCGAACGCCCGCAGCGTCGAAAGTGACGATGCCGTTGACGCCTTCGAGGGCGTGCGGAAAGTCGAGCTGGCGCAGGCGGCCGTTGGCGAGCAACGCATTGCCGGCGACCACCGGCTGCGCCACCGTCCCGCTGATTCGCGCCGTTACCTCGGCACGTCCCGAACTGCGCACATTCGGCAGGAAGCCTTGCAGCACCGCCAGGTTGGCGGCGCCATTGGCCTGCAACGCCAGCGTCTGCTCGGCGAGGTTTACAGTGCCAGTGAGATCGAGCTCGGTATCGTCGCCGACCATGCGCAACGCATCGACGTTCAACGCCTGCCGCTCCACGCTGAGCCGGATTGGCGCCGCGTTGCGGAGCCGGTAATCAAGGAACCCGAGGTTGAGCTGCTCGATGTTGGTGTCGATACGCAAGGCATCCTGGTTGTAGAGCTCGCCGACGACACGAATGGTTCCGCTCGCGACCGCCGAGGTGAACGGCGAGAACGTCGGCTGCATCACCCGGACGTAAGGATCGAGCGACGTGTCGGTGACGCGGAACGTCATCTCCGCGTCCATCTCGTCGTTCAATTCGACGCGGCCGGTGCCGGACACGGCGAGACGCGGTGACGCCGCCTCCATCTCGTAAGTCATCAGCAGGCCGCGCATCGACAGGCGGCCGGTCATCTCGCCGAGACCTTCCTCGCCGAAGAACAGGTCGCTGGCGCTGAACTTGACGTCGTAGCGCGGCTCGTCGAACGTCCCGACGCCGTTCGCCGTGAAATCGAGCGAACCATACACGCTCGGATAACCGGGAAACGTGGTCAGGGTCAGCGTGTCGACGGCGATGCCGCGGCCATCGACGTTGAACGAATAAGTGCCGTTCCATCCAACGTAAGCAGCGCCCGTCACGGCGCCGCCGCCCTTCTTCATCTCGATGCCGGTCAGGCCGACGCCCACACCATCGAACCGCAGCGACGCCACCGCCTCCGAGAACAATTCGTCGTAGGCCATACCGCGAACGATCGACATGCGGCCGAAGCCATGCGGGCCTTCGTAATCGCCATAGACATGGAAATCGCCCGACAGCACGCCATCGATGTCGTAGTCCTGGAGATCGAACGCCTGCCGGAAGTCGGCCACTTCGCGGTCGGTGATGCGGATGCGCGCATCGATTTGTTCGCCACCATCGGCGCGCGGATAGCCGAGCGAGAACTGGCCCGTGACGTCCATACGCGACAAGCCCGATTGGATCACCGCCCGGCTGACGTTTGCGTACGAATTTTCGACGACGAAGTCGCCGTCGACGTCGCCCCAGTTGACGTCCCACGCGCGCATCTCGGATCCAACGAAGCGCCCCTCGATACGCGGCCGGCGGAATGCACCCAACATGACGCCTTCAAAGCGCCCTATTCCGTCGATCGGAATCGCTCCGGTCGTGGCGCCAAACGCGGTCATGATGCCGGCGAGGAAACGATCGCTCTCCTGCCAATTGCGACTGGTGACTCGGAACGGCATCTTCGATCGCTCGCCGTACGCGGTGGCGCCTTCGAACGCAACGTAGGTATCCGGCGTATAAATGCGGCTTGGCTCGAAGAAGATGGCTTCCGGATCGAATGCGTAGGTCACCTCGCCGGCAACGGCAATCGGCGTCAGCGGCGTGTGGCGGCTGAACGGGCCATGCAACAGGTAACGCGCGCGCGCCTCCTCTGCCGCTTCGGCGGGCAGCTGAGGTCCCTGCAGGCCGACGCCGCCCGTCGAAACGAATGTCGCCGTGCCCGATCCGCTGCGTTCGCGAAAGCGGCCGAGCGGCCATGACATCTCGTTGCTGCCGGAGGCGCGTCCAGCGAGACGCAAGCCCCGCATCTGGTAAAACTCGGTCAGCGCCGAGAGATCGACATCCTGGTAATCGACGTCGAACAAAGCGCGCGCCGGCGTCTCTTTCTTGCCGAGCGGGGCCATCAGGTAGCGGAACGACGCCGTGCCGCCGCTGAACCCGGCGGTGGCGCGGGTGACCTCCATCCGATCGCGCACCCAGATCAGCGAACCTTCCAGATTCGGGAACCGGTAGTCGTTGACGCCGGCCAGCTCGCTGCGAAAATCGCCCTTCAGCTCGCGGCCGCCCTTGAACATGCGGAAAGTGCCTGTGAATTGCCCTTCGCCGAACAGGCTGAACTGATCGCGCGCGAAGAAGATCTCGCGCATCTTCGGAAAATCCACACGTGACTTGATGTGATAAGTCTGCTCCGGCCACCGCGCCATGTCGACCACGCCGGTCATCTCCGACACGGCGCCGTCCGTCAGCATGTCGATGCGTTCCATCACGATCCTGCCGTCGACGATCTTGAACGACGTCGACAGGCTGGCCGTCATCGGCTCGTACTTCTGAATGACGATGGTGCCGTTGGTGAACTGGGCCTGGCCGCGATAGTCACTGGTCTTGCCCACGGTGACGTCAAGGTTGCGGGCGATCGCACGCCAGTCGGATCCGTAATCGTTGAACACCAGCTCGCCACGGTGGGCGCGCACGTATTGCAGGGTGGTGACGACGGGACGCGGTCCGGTGCGGGGCGGTCGCGGCGGCCCGGTGAGGCGAGGAAATGTCTGGCGGCCGTCCGGGAACGACTCCACCACCATCCGCCAATCGCTCATCTCGATCGAATCGAGCAGGACTTCACGGCCGAACAGTGCGCTCCACGTCAGCGACACCTCAATGCGCTTGGCCTCGAGCCATGGCGGCTCGTTCGGGAGCATGCCGCTGATGCGCAGATCCTCGACGACGAAGCGGCCGCGGCCAAGATGCACCCCGAGCCTGCCGATCGACAGCTGGCGTTCGAGCCAGTTGCTGCCGGCCCGCTCGGCCCGCGCTTTCAGCGCCGGCCCGAGATCGATCGTCAGCGTCGACACGACGATCACCGCCACCACGATGCCGATCGTGACCGCGAAGCGGCGCGCGTAGCGATAGACGGTGCGAAACGCCGCGCCGAGCCTTTCCCGCATTCGTTTATTCCACCACCAGTAGTACCGCGCCGGCGTCGACCGACTGGCCTTCGCCGACTTGCACTTCGCGCACGCGGCCATCGCGCGCGGCGCGCAGCTCGTTCTCCATCTTCATGGCCTCGACCACCACGAGTCCCTGCCGGGCCTTCACCGTATCGCCGGCCTTGACCAGGACACGCACGATCTTGCCCGGCATCGGCGCGAGCACACGCTGCGGTCCCGAGCCGTGCGCGCCGGCGCCGTCTTTTTTCTGACGCCCGAACGTGCCCGCCTGTCTGACCTGGACCGCAAGCGATCGCCCGGCAAGGTAGACATCGAAATCGCCCGCCGTCGGCCGCGCCGCAAACGCCGCGTCGATCGATTGCACGGGCGCCTCGCCCTTGCCGTTCTGGACCAGCAGCGACATGGCCGACTCGGAGACGCGACGTGCATCCACGACGTGCGTCTGTCCGTCGAGCGTGACATGCAAGACCGCGCCCTTGCGGACCACGCTGACAGTCCGAATCCGATCACCAACCGCAATCTCGTAGGTCATCGCAGGGCTTCCGCGCGGCCGGCGTCCTTCCAGCGGCTCGGCGGCGGCGTTGCATCGCTGGTTCGTCGTGCCGGCCTGGTGAAGACGTGCACCGCCGCCGCAAGCGCGGCAAGGTCCTCGTGCGCAGGCTCGATCGCCTGCAGCTGGCTCCCGTTACCGCCGAGCTTGCGATCGATGAAGGACGTATCGAAACGTCCGGCCTTGAAATCTTCGTCGTCCAGGATCCACTTGAAGAACGGGATGGTGGTGCGGATGCCGCGGACTTCGTATTCAGCCAGCGCTCGTCGCATCCGCTGCAACGCGTGGTCGCGATCGTCGCCCCACGTGATCAGTTTCGAGATCATCGGGTCGTAAAATATCGGCACCTCGCCGCCTTCATAGGCGCCGCTGTCGTCGCGCACGCCCGGACCTTGCGGCACTCGCAATCCCTGGATGCGACCGGGCGACGGCATGAAGCCGTTCTCGGGATCCTCAGCGTAGATGCGGCACTCAATCGCATGCGCTTTCGGCGTCAGCAGCGATTCAGCATCGAGCGTCAGCTTCTCTCCGCGAGCGATGCGAATCTGCCATTGCACCAGGTCGACGCCCGTCACCATCTCGGTGATCGGATGCTCGACCTGCAGCCGCGTGTTCATCTCGAGAAAATAAAACGACCCGTCAGCATCGAGAAGAAACTCGATCGTGCCGGCGTTCGTGTAACCGACGCCCCTGGCAACGGCGGCCGCCGCCGACGTCATCCGGCGTCGAAGGTCCGTTGACACCGCAAGCGACGGGCTCTCCTCGACCACCTTCTGATGGCGCCGCTGGATGGAGCATTCACGCTCGACAAACGGCAGCACGGTGCCGTGATGATCGCCGAGCAGCTGGATTTCGATGTGACGCGGCGCCATGATCCGCCGCTCGAGGTACACGGCACCGTCGCCGAATGCCGACAGCGCTTCCGATCGAGCGGCGCGCAGCGCACCCGGCAGATCCGCCGGCGCCGCCACCATGCGCATGCCCTTGCCACCGCCGCCGGCGACCGCTTTCAACATCAGCGGATATCCGATCCGCTCCGCCACGGCAAGCACGTCGGCATCGGACGTTTGATCGCTCAAGGGCTCGTCGGTACCGGGCACCACGGACACGCCGGCTTTGATCGCCGCCTGCCGCGCCGCGGTCTTGCTGCCCATCAACGTGATGGCTTCCGGGGAAGGACCGATGAAAATCAACCCGGCATCGCGGCACGCGGCGGCGAAATCCTCGTTCTCGGCGAGGAAGCCGTAACCCGGATGCACCGCGTCGGCACCGGACTGTTTCGCGACATCGATGATCTTGTCGATGCACAGGTAACTCTCACGCGGCGCGCTCGGGCCTACCGGCCAGGCCTCGTCGGCAAGACGCACATGCAGCGCCGCGCGATCGCATTCCGAATACACCGCGACCGTGCCGATTCCCATGTCGCGGCACGCACGAATCACGCGCACCGCAATCTCGCCGCGGTTGGCGATCAGAATCTTTTTCATTAGACCGAACCGCTTTTTATTCTATCAGTTAGGGTCGGTAGGAGGACGTCTAACCGTCGATGCGGCGGGCATGAACGATGAAGCGCCTGGGCGCGTCGCCGACGTAATAGAACGGGTAGCAGGTGATCAGCGTCAACGATCGATCTTTGCCGTTCTTCAGCACCGACACATCGTCGGGCTTGACGATGGAGGTGTCGGTCACCTTGTAGCGGATTTCTTCGCTCGGCGTACGGAAACGGATCTCGTCGCCGATCTTGATGTCCTTCAGAGGACGAAACAAACCGTCGCGATGGCCGGCCAACGCGCTATTACCTTTCTCCCAGGGCAGCGGCGTGTCGGGCAAGTGGCCGACCGCGCGCTTCAACGTCCGATCATCGTCGCCTTCCACCACCGCGGTTGTGAGGTTCAATCGCGGTACGTCGAGCATGCCGACGAGCCCGCCGGCGCGAACCGTCACGGGCGCTGACGCTTGTACGGCCGCTGCGAACTCGGCGGTGCGATCGGCCTGGAACCGGCGCGCCTCAACGGTCTCGTACGCGAATACGCCGAGACAGCCAATGCCGAGGCCCAGCAACAGCCATTCAAGCCACACCACGAGCCATGCGCCGATCGCGCTCATGGCGTGCCTCCGCCGGCCCGTTCGAAATAGCCGTCGCGCGTGCGGACTCGCAGCGCCCGGCCGTCTTTTGAGCGCACATAAACGCGAACCATGCGGCGCTTGCGATCGCGATCATCATCACCAGTGTTCATGGCTCGGGTCGGCGCGTACGCCAGCGTGTAACCGCTGCGGATGTCCGTGGCGATGCGATCGAACGCCTCGCTTACCTCGTCGGCGCGTCGCGGCTGGAACGATTCGCCGCCCGTAGCCCGCGCCAACCGGCGCATCAAGCCGGGATTGCCGTCGCGCGTCAACGGATCGATCAGTGCAATCGTGTAGATGACGGCGTCGGATTCCTGCACCTGCTTGAGCACGTCCTCAAGCGTGGCCGTGCTGGCATTGTCATCGCCGTCGCTGACCACGACGAGCACCTGCCGCGTGTGCATCCCGGCGCTGACGCGCTTGAGGCCGTCGAGGATGCCGTCGTAGATAGCGGTCATGCCGCGGGCGCTGATCGCCTTGGACATCACCGCTCCGAACAGACCGAGATCGAGTTCGGAAATCAACGTCGGCCCGAACGCATGGCGGACCTGCTCATTGAACGTCGACACAAAGATCTGATCCCTCGGGTGGCTGTGTCTTGCGAACTCCAGCGCTGAGGCGATGACGCGCTCCCGGTTGGCGCGCATGCTGTTGCTGTTGTCGATGAGGAACCCGATCGACGCCGGCACGTCGTCGCCTGAAAACATCTCTAGGGTCTGCGGCTTGCCGTCGTCAATCACTGTGAAGGCGTCGCGTTCGAGGCCGGCGATGTAGCGGCCGCCGCGATCGCGCACCGAGACATGCAAGACGACGAGATTGGATTCCGCCTTAAAGGTCGGCTGCGCTTCCTGGCTGCCGGTTGCCGTCTGACGATGGCCGACGACCGCTTCCTGATGGAGGATCAGGAAGGCGGCGACGGCTATCGACACGATCGATATGCGTCCCATCGCCACGCCTTCCCTCCCTTCTTCGCTCTAGATGCGGCGCGAGCGGCGCAGCATGCGGCTGCCCACCAGCGAACCGATGCCGAGCAACGCCAGCAACGGCAGGATGCCCGCGGTGTTCGGAAGCTGATCACGATCGTTGACATCGGCACGCGCGGTCTGCGTCGTGCGCTCCGGCATCGTGCGTTCCGGGGTCGGTTGCGTCGACTGGGCGGTCGTCGCCGGGGTGCGATCCGTCTCCGGCGAAGGCACCGGCGCGGTCTGCGTTGGCTGCGACACCGGCGCCCGGGCCGTGGTCGTGTCGGCTGTCGCAGTGGTCGTGCTTTCCGTGGTCGAGCGGTTGCTCATGTCCACGGTCGAGTCGACGCCGCCGCGATCGACGCGGGTCAGGTCGGCGTCGGCAACGGTCGACGCTTCGATAGACTCTTCCGTCTTCGTGGTCAGCACGGATTGACCGGTGCGCGACGCAATGCGCATGGCCTGCTCGCGCGGGTAGATGAACTCATGGCCCGTGCTGGTGCCGGGATAGAACCAGATCTTGATCGCGTTGGTGCCCGCGGCGCCGCTAGCGGCCTGCGCCGGGGTTTCCATGAAACGAACCTGCGGTTCGTCCGACGGACGATCGTTCGAGTAATACGGGATGGCGAGCAGCGTCGCATGCAGTTGCTTGCGATCCTGGCTCATCACCTTGACGATGTGACGATTGCTTGGACTGTCGGCCAACTGAAAGAAATAGGTGCCGGCCGGCAGCGTCGTGCCCGGCAGTTCCACTGCCTGGCTGAACGTGAAGAACGTATCCTGGTTAACGGGCCCCTGCGCCGCCGCGCTCACGGGCAGCGCCAACAGGGCGCTGGCCACACACGCGAGGGCAGCCTTACGAATCGACTTCATCTATCCTCCTCCTCGGCGCACGCATGTGTTGCGATAAGAAAGCCGAGTCCTTGTGCTCTCACTTAGAGCAAGGACCCGGCCAACTTCGCGCAGCCCGGCAGCAGGAAGATTGAGGCAGATAGCTCGCGATCTGCTGAAGATCGCCGCTCACATTGGGCAGCGATTGTTACGGCATGCGCTGAGAATCATCGAAGGTCATCACCTCTGCCGCTTCACCAGGCACAACACTCTTCGGCGTGCCATCGGGACCGACAAGAACGCCAATGGGTGAGCCTGATGCGGGAGGCGCGTTGCCGGTCATGTGGCCACTCTCATCGAACGCGGCCGCGATCCAGACCCGCTTCGCATCAATGCCTTCGAATGACGCGGTACCACCGTTCGCAGCGATCGACAGCTCGGCGATCGGCATCGAGCCGGGACCAATGTCGGGTGTGTCGAACAACCACACCCAGATGCGGTGGCTCGCATCGACGGTGCCCTTGCCTTTGTATGTGATCGACACTTTCACGGTGCCGGCGACGCCGGCAACGCCGTTGACGTAGGTGCGCGCGCCGGCGGATGCGGCGACCGCCGTGGTCAGGTGCATCGCCGCGGTAGCCACTAAGATCACGAACGCAAATGGAGCGATCTGTTTCATGAAGCGGGGCTCCTCGACCCCATATGACGGTTGAGACGCAAAGCGGTGGCAGAGCGTTCGCGGTGAATGGGCGACCGGTGGAAGCGGCGGATCGAGCGGCGTCAGCTCGGCTGCTGACGGAGAAACTCGTCGAAGTCGCAGCAAGTGGCAACCGGCGGCCGTTCGAGCTGCTCGAATTGCGCAGCGGGGAAGCTCGTGGTCAGCGCTACCACGCGCATGCCGGCGGCGTGCGCCGCCTCGATCCCCATCGGCGCATCCTCGAACACCAGGCAGTCATGCGGCGGCACACCCAGCCGGCGCGCCGCCTCCAGAAACACGTCCGGAGCGGGTTTGCCCCGCGGCACCTGATCGCCACGCACGATCACCGGGAACGCGTCGATCAAATCGAGTTCGCTCAAGGTGTGAATCACGTTCGCCTCGGGCGCCGAGGTCGCGAGTGCCATCGGCACTGCGCTCTCGCGCAGGCGATCGATCAACAGCCGCAGTCCCTTCATCGGCGCCAGGCGGCCTTTCGACAATTCGCGATAGAGGCTTTCCTTCTCGTGCTCGTAGGCCAGCCACTCCTCGCGGGGCACCTCGCGCTTGAACAGGATTGGGAAGATCTCGCTGTTGCGGCGCCCATCGAGCCGGGCGCGATCGCCCGTGGTCAGCGGCGGCAGCCCATGCCGCTCGGCAAAGACCGCGAATGCCTCGGCATGAAGATGCATGTTGTCGACGATGGTGCCGTCGATGTCGAAGATGACGGCTTTAGCAAGAAGTGCACTCGCCATCCTTTAAAGGCGTCCATTCGTCGCCGGGTTCGACAGCACCAGGTACTGATCCAGGGTTTCCAGCCGTCCCGCCACGATCGAGCCGTCGCATTCCAGCCACGCATGTGCGTCGAGCGTCAGCCGGTTGCCATGTGGCTTCCTGATGCCGAACCGCAGCGTCGGGTGAAAGCCGCGGCGCGCCAGCATGACATCAGCGGCGAGCGCGTCGCGTAAGCAGCTGCGCAGCGGCACCACAGGCGCTGTGGCACCGATCGCCCAGGCGATGCGCGATCCATTTGACTGCTGCGGACGGCGCAGCCGTTTGGCCCGCGCAAGCATAAGCCGTAGCACTCCGAAAGGCACGGTGCGAAGACCGACCTGCACGATAGTGAGCAGGAGCGCCGCCTCGATCACCAACCACCGGTCGCCCTGATCAAGTGCGAGGAATTGCCGCCAGCGCCGAATCATGTCATTACCGCGCGTCGCCGCCGCCGGCAATCATCGAGAATACTCTGGCAAATAAGGGCGGGTAGAACGGGGGCCGCGGGTCGAATCACGCGCCTTACCTCTACGATCGAGGCGACACGGGCCAGCGCGTCAAACTCCTCTTGCCGCCGCGATCGATCCAGCAGGTAACCGACATACGTGTTGGCCAGAAGCGCCAGCATGCGCGCGGAGCCGCTGACCGGTTCGATAGCTGGTTCGGTGCCGGCGCGTTCTTCGCCGAGGACGTAGACGGCGCCGAGCGGCACCGACTTCTGGTGGAAGGCGCGAGGTTGAGACAGGGGCAGCGCGCGTTTGTCCCAGTTCGGCGTCAACGGCGGTAACGCATCTGGCGTGCCGTAGAGCATTGCTACCGAGTCAGGCCACAGCCGAATCTGGGGAAAGGCCGGCTCGACGTGAATCGTCCCGTCGCGCTCGGCCAGCGCCGCGATGTCATCCGACAACACGGCATGCCCCATCACCGAAAAACAGGCTGCGGTCGTCGACTTCCCCGCACCGGCGGGCCCGGCAATTGCCACCGCTTCGCCGTCGAGCACCACGACACTCGCGTGCAAACAGGTTGTGCCCCGAAGACGCATCGCGAAGCCGATGACCGGTCCGAGCAGATACGTCGCCGCATCCTCGAGCGTCGAGCCGGCGGCTACGATGACGCGCACATGCCGGCCATTCCTGTCGAGGATGAATTGCGTCCCGTCCGCGTACTTCAGGCGATAGTGACTATCGGTCTTCCAGACCTGCAACGCCGGCGTACCGGCACTGTCAGGGTCAGCGGCGTAATAAGGTTCTTCGTCGGCGACATCGCGCTCAACAAGTGGCGACTCGAGCTGGACGGAGACGTCTGGCGGCGACAGAACTTCGTGCGGCAGCAGCCCGGGGATCGGCCAGTCGGCCGCCAGGGACAGGCCGAACGCGGAATAGCTCACGCGTGTCTAGCCCGTCCGCCCATGGGAGCCGTGGCCGCCATCCGGGCTTCCATTGTTGCCGGCCGTACGCGTAATGGCGGCAACATCGCCATAGCAGTCGAGCCGCGGCGGCTCGTATTGCTTCTTCGGCGGCGAGGAATTGTTGACGGGCGGTGGCGTTGTTCTCATTTCACTACCTTCAATTGGCGTGACGGCTCCGGTGTAGGAGCCAGTAGTTTAAACACAGTGGGCGCAAATCCACCCACGGATCAGCGGCGCGCGGAAGTTCTGCAACCGAAGGGACCGCGCGGCGATCGATAAACCGTGAAAGGTCCGGTGCCGCCACGAAGCGATCGAACCACGACAGGTCGGTCGTCTGCAAATGTGCGCGGAGAGGATCGGCCGGCAAAGGCGTCTTGGGGCGGCGCAGCAGTGCCTCCGGCAGCAAACCCCGCATCGCGACGCGCGCCAGGAGCTTGTCGACGCACCACGGCACCGGAGGGATAGAGAGGAGATAGCTCACAAGGCGGACATCAAGGAACGGCCATCGATGCTCCAACGCCACCCTGGTGACGCCGGCGTCGTGGCCCTCGAGAAATGAATGCACGAATGGAGAGGACAGTCGACGCGAGGTTTCCGGACGTAGCGGGTGGAAACCGGTGGCCGCCGCATTGTTGGCTCGAAACCGTGCCTCGAGGCCGAGTCGATGCACCAGGTCCGTATCGAGCCATTCGGGGATCCGCGGGCCCGGCGGCTTACGTCCGCGCCAGGCTTCCACCTTGGCGCGAATACCAAGCGCCGGCCGGCGACGATGAACCAGCAGACAACGGGCCAGGTCGCCAGCCAACTCCTTCGTCGGGACGGCGCCAACCAGGTCCACCACATACGACCGCCACAACACTTCGTCGCCGCCATCACCCGACAACGCGACGCGGTTGCTTTCCGCGACCTGGTGCAACTGCCGGGTTCGCAAAAGGTGATACGGATCGTCGAGCGGCTCAGGATTGTGAATCTCGCTGTCGTCCCAGCCTGCGAACGGCAAACTCTGGTCGGCGGGAAGATACTGGGTCGCAATGCCGATCGCACGTGAGGCGATTTGCGCGTAGCGACGTTCGGTGTCATCGAACAAGGACTCGTAGATGACCGTATACGCACGGACCAGCGCCGCAGCGCCGCGCTCCGTCAGGATTCGCTGAGCCGTTGCGGCGATCGCCGTCGAATCGAGACCGCCGCTCATCCATATGGCCGGTGCGCAGTCACGAATGCGATCGCCGACCGCCGCGTCCAGCAGCTCCCGGAAATGCTCGACGTAGTCCGCCGACCTTCGGTAACGGATGCGGCCTGCCGTGGGTAACGACCAATAGCGCCGGACGGCCGCCGTCCCGCCCGACATGCTCAGGCAGTGCGCTGGAGCGAGCCGTTTCACCTGCGCATACGCGGTTGCCGTGAGTTGCTGAGAGCAACCACACACCAGGAAATCGGCAATGAACAACTCGTCCAGCGCATCGCTGACCGCCGGGTGGGTACGCACGCAATCCAGCGTGTTGCTGAAGACGAGTCCGCCGTCCACCTCTGCGTAGTAGAAGGGTTTGACGCCGAAATGATCGCGCGCGCAGAACAGACGACGCTCGCGGCTGTCCCAGATCGCGAATGCGAAATCGCCGAGGAGATGCTCGACGCAGCGTTCGCCCCACGCGCGATACGCGTGCAGGATCAACTGTGAATCGTCACAGGTCGACAGGTTCGCGTGCGCGTCGGCTTCGAGCCGGCGGATCAGATCGGCGCGGCCATCAATTCGCGCATCGGCGGTGATCCAGGTCGAGCCGTCCAGCGTGCACGGTTGTGGCACCACAGCAGCGTCGCCGGTGCGCAGCAGGGCATGTGCGAAACCCACCGCACCACCAATCCAGGTGCTGTCCCCGTCCGGACCGCGGAAATGCAATGACGCCGCCATCCGCTGCAGCAACGACGCGTCGACCGATCGCCCCGGCGCAAGGACGATACCGGCGATGCCGCTCATGACATGTCGCTACTTGACCGCACCGAGACGCGCCTCGGTAAGCCGCGACACCAACGCGATCAAGTCGCGTTCCAGCACCGCGGGTTCGGCATCGTACTCGCGACACAGATCGTCGAAAGCGGTGCGAAGCGCACCATCACGTACCAGTAGCTGCCAGATGTGCGCGCCGACGGCGTTCAAACCGAAGTAGGTGCCCGACTGCAGATCAAGAATCACCGCTTCGCCGTCAAGGTCGCGGAAGATGGCGTCTTTGCTGATCTGGAACGTATGGTCGAGAGAGATGCGAGTCATGTGTGGCCGCCAATCAACCGTATTGCCGCGCCAGGGCTGCGACGTAACTCAGAGGATCGCGAAGCTTGCTGGCGGAGAACTCCCGTGACAGCCCGGTGGCGATGTCACCAATCGCCACGCCCTGCGCCATCGCGTCAAGGACGAATCTCGCCATGCGGCCGTTTTCCGTGAGCGCCGGCACGTAAGAGGCCGACGTTTTTCGCAGCGTCGCCGGCGACAACGCGTCCTGCAGCATCGTCGACTGCTCGAAGCGTGCCTTGACGATGTCGGGTTGCCGGCGGTCCCGAACTGTCGTGTTCCAACACCACACGTAGTCACCGCCAACGAGGACGGCGCGAAGCTGCGCCTCAACCTCGTCCTCCGCCTCGACCGTAACCGGCGTCGTCCACGGAAAGAACAGCGTCGAATAAATACTGCCGGATGGGAGCGTGCCAGAGCGGTCTGGAGCGTTGCTGAAGGTGATTCCCTCGGCCAGCGTTCGCTCCAATCCGACGAGAAATCCGTGTGCCAGACCCGCGCGGTTCGCCGTCCAACATACCTCCGCGTGAACGTTCCACTCGTCAACAGTCCTGTAGTCAACCGTCGCCCAGCGTTGTAACCCGGTGAGTAACCGCTCTTCGGTGACGGCGCCTTTCTTGAATGTGTTCAGGGCGAGACGTCGGGCCGGCTGCATGTTGAAATCGAAACCGTTGTCGTCCCACGGTGCGGTGTGCCGGGCATGGAGGTCGGGCGCGTGAACCACCGCGGCCCAAACGGTGTCGCGCGTCGGGATCAGGGTGCCGCCCGGGACCAGCAGCCTGCGCCGTGCATCGGCAATCGACGGTAAATGCGTTTGAAACCACGGCGTGACGCCGCCGATGTCCGACACGATCACGTCGGCGCGTTCTGGCAGGGTGACGTCGGTCGACAGCGCCTGGATGAACTCGATCTTTTCGGACAGCCCATTGGCTGCCGCGATCTCACGTGCGACCTGGATGGTATCGTCGGGCTCGATCGCGTAGACGCGGCGCGCGCCACAACGGCAAGCGAGCAACGCGAACAGACCGGGCCCGGCGCCGAGATCAACCACTACAGAGTTTGGGGTGATCACCCGCTTCATGGCCTCGGCATAGGCCCTGACGCGCGGTCGGTCGCCGATCATCACGCCATAGTCAGTGATGCTGTACATCGATGCGGCACCTACCCGGTCTTGCTCATGTTGTGAGCGCCGCCGTCCACCTTGCCGTGGTTGCCGAGTGTCTGGGTAATTTGTTGAATGTTGCCATGGACCTCCAAACGAGGGGTCTCGTACCTCTTGCGAGGCACACTCCTGTTGTCGTTTGGCTGGGGCGTCGTGGGCGGCATCGTGACCTCTTACGGCAAAGGATCGGCTGTGGCGCCCACTAGTGTAGACAAAAGCGCCGTCTCATGCAGGAGGCCGCAACCATCGTCTCGCGCCGGTGATGATGCGATTCACGTAAGCAAAGGCGATGGGCGTGTTCGGGCCATAACGCGCGCGCACATACGCGGCGGGCGGAAACATCGTCTCCTGAAGAAGCCGGATTTTGCGGGTCCAGCCGCCGAGCGCGCGCAGGTCCCACAGCATCATGTCGATGCGCCGTGCTCCTGGCCGCAGAAACACCGACGATGGTTCGGGGTCGTCATCGGCGGCGGCGTCGAGACGATTCCGCCAGCCGGCCGGATGGACGGTGGCGAAGTAGCGCTGAGCGTTGTCGAGCCCGGCGGCGCAGATCGCTCGCACGCGTTTGCGGCGAACCAGCTCGACGAACTCCTCTCGTTCGCGTGCATCCATCGCCGAGGCCAGCAAGTGAATGTCGTACAGCCACATGAGCAGATCAGAATTCAGGTGGTGGGCGACGCGATGCACGCACGACAGCAGCAACGCGTGCACGGCGGAAGGTCCCAGCGCTTCGCTCAGTTGCGGGATCGGCTGCGCGTCGGCAACCAATTCATCAAAGGTCAACACATCGGCAAACAGGTGTGGATTCGTCATCTTCCAGTGGAGATCGATGGTATCCGTCAACCCAAACCGATCCGCCCTCTCGTATTGAAGTTGATGGTTCACCAGCGTCCCGCTGATTTGCGGCTTCGGGAGGTAGCCGAGCGCCCGGAGCGCGCCGTCCGCGCGATCGCGATCGGCGGGACGGATCAGCAGGTCGGTATCGGATCGGGGGCGAAGCCAGGGATGCGCGTAATGTGTGTACGCAAGCTGAGCGCCCTTAATCACCAGGCATTGCACGTCGACGGCGCTGAGTGCCGCGACCACCTGTTGCAGCATCTGTCGGCGGAGGGCCTCGAGCACTGCGTCATCGCGGCGCGCCGCCCGTAATGCCTGCTGCACCGGACTGGGCCACGCGTCGATGGCGGCGGTGGTAGCCAGTAAGGGCGCCACTCCCTGTTCTTTGGCGGCATACAGCAGAGCCGTCTGGAACGTGGCCTCCGCGCCCGGGGGCCACGGCGCCGTATCGCCGCGAATCGCGGCGGCGAGCAGTTCCTCGCAACGCATTGCCGCTGCCGTCACCGCCGAGCGGCGGCGCCGCTAAAGCGGAATGTTGCCATGCTTCTTCGGCGGGTTCCTGTCGCGCTTGTGATCCAGCGTCGCCAGTGCCTGGACCAGCTTGGCGCGCGTCGTTCGCGGCAGGATCACCTCGTCGATATAGCCGCGTTCTGCGGCCACGTATGGGCTCGCGAAGCGCTCGCGAAATTCGGCGATCTTCTGCGCGCGCACGGCCGCTGGATCCGCTGCTTTCTCAATCTCACGCTTGTAAAGAATGTTGACCGCTCCCTCGGCGCCCATCACCGCAATCTCGGCGCTGGGCCAGGCGTAGTTGAAGTCGGTACGAATGTGCTTGCTCGCCATCACGCAATACGCGCCGCCATAAGCCTTCCGCGTGATCACCGTGATCTTCGGTACCGTGGCTTCCGCAAACGCATACAGTAACTTGGCGCCGTGGCGGATGATGCCGCCGTATTCCTGCACGGTGCCCGGCAGGAAGCCGGGAACATCTTCAAAGGTGATGAGCGGGATGTTGAACGCATCGCAGAAGCGAACGAACCGCGCGCCCTTGACCGACGCGTTGATGTCGAGCGTGCCGGCCAGGTATGCCGGCTGGTTGGCGACGATGCCGACTGGCCTGCCGCCAAGGCGGGCGAAGCCGACGATCATGTTCCTGGCGTAGTGCTGATGCACTTCGAGGAAATAACCCTCGTCGGCAATCGAATGAATCAGGTCGAGCATGTCGTACGGCTGGTTCGGCGACGCCGGCACCAGTGCATCCAGCGCGTCGTCTTCGCGGTCGAGCGGATCGTCGGTTGCTTTGCGCGGCGGATCGTCGAGGTTGTTGCCAGGCATGAACGACAACATTTCGCGAATCAAGGCGATGCATTCAGCGTCGTCTTCGACGGCGAAGTGTGCGACGCCGCTCTTCTCGTTGTGCGTCATCGCGCCGCCGAGATCTTCCTTCGTGACGTCCTCGTGCGTGACGGTCTTGATCACGTCGGGGCCGGTCACGAACATGTAGCTCGAGCCCTCGACCATCACGTTGAAGTCGGTGATCGCCGGCGAGTACACGGCGCCGCCGGCACAGGGGCCCATGATCGCGGAGATCTGCGGCACCACCCCGGAGGCCAGCGTGTTGCGGAGAAAAATATCCGAATAGCCGGCCAGCGAAACGACGCCTTCCTGGATGCGGGCGCCGCCGGAATCGTTCAACCCGACGACCGGCGCGCCGTTGCGCATCGCCATGTCCATGACCTTGCAGATCTTCTGGGCGTGGGTTTCCGACAAGGAGCCGCCGAAGACCGTGAAGTCCTGGCTGAAGACAT
>DASVFC010000360.1:0-4788 GCA_036380235.1 Vicinamibacterales bacterium | reverse complement strand
CTATCCAGCCTCGGTCGCAACACCTACGCCTCGCTCGTACCCGACCCGTTTGCGTCGCGCGAAGACCTGCTGAAAATGGCGTTGATCGACTTCGGCGTGTTGTCGATCCAGGAGCTCACCGCCGGATCGCTGCGGCAGGCGTCACGAACCGAACTCGGCTACCTGCTCTCCGACTTCCTCGGCAAACTGCCTCGCGACGCCTTCGCGATCGTGATCATCGACGAAGCGCAAAACTTGACGCTGCCGTTGATCGAGGAAACGCGCATCCTGTCCGACACTTTCGCTGCCAACGGACAACTGCAAATCGTCTTCGTTGGCCAGCCGGAATTGCACGCCAAACTGAAGTCGCCCGAAATGCGCCAGGTCGATCAACGCGTGTGCGGCTACCACCGCCTCGCCCCGATGACGCGCGACGCGGTGGCGGGTTACATCCAGCACCGCTTACGCGCTGCCGGGGGCAGACCCGGCCAGGTTCTATTCCCGCCGGACATCATCGACGGCCTGCACGGCCGCACCGGCGGCGTGCCACGGTTGATCAATCGCGTCTGCGATCGGGCGCTCATGCTCGCGCACGAGAAGCGTGCGGAGTCCGTCAACCGCGAGATCCTCGACACAGCGCTGCTCGAAGTTGGCGCGGCCACGCTGTCGCCGACGTGGGACTCGATCATGTTCGCCGAAACGCCGGCGCCGGCAGCACCGGTTGACACCGTTCCGGCACCCGCGATTGCGCCCGTCGAGATTGTTGAGGCCACGCAAGTCCCGGAAGCGACCGTCACCACGGCACCTCCGGCTCCCGAGCCAGCTGCCCCGCAAGCCGCCGAAGTCGCAGAAACGGCACCCGTCGAAGAGCACTTCAAGAAAGAAATCGAACACTGGGTGGAGCAGGAGTTGGCCGCGGCGGTGGGCGCGGTGGCGGCGCCGAGCCGCAAACCGGCCACGAATCAAACGCGACCGGTCAAACGCACCCCGCCCCCACCGCCGGCAACACGTCGCGAGAACAGCCGCCGCACGGAGTGGCCGCGCGATTTCCGCTCGGAAACCTACATGCACCGGGTGGCGCGCCTGTGCGTGAAATGGATAGGCGTCGGGCTCGGCGTGTTTGTCGTCCTGAACATTGGACTGCTTGCCGCCTCGACCGTGTCGTTGATGCTGCTACCGCCGTCGATGCCTGACCGGCCCGAAGCGCCCGAGCGAATTGTCGTCAGCCTGCCGGCGCTTCACGTTCCGCCCCACGATTTCGAAATCCTGCCCGAGATGATCGGCGAGACACCCAATTATGGCGTGGCGGTTGGCCTGTTCTTCGACGGCGCGCGCGCCGATGCCGTGGTTGATGCGCTCACCAAGGAGGGCCTTCCGGCCATGCAGCGTCCGCTGACCCTCCGCGGACAGCCGATGCAGCAGATCATGCTCGGACCTTTCTTTACGCGCGCCGATGCGCTCGCCGACATGCAGCGCCTGAAAAAGCTCGGCGGCTACGACGACGCCAGCGTCGTTGACATCAGCAAAGCCCCCTAGTCCCCGGTTCGTAGTAGCCTGTTGGCTACTGCGTTGAACGAAGACAAGGCCACGAGATATCACCGTTTGCGGCGGCGCGCCGACCTTCTGGGGACGGTGGCCGCCGGTGTAGTACTCCTGGCTTTGGCGCTCGGCGGCGGCGGCGCGCGCCTGCGAGAACTGGGCGCCGCCTTGTCGCAATGGGCGCCCGAGACGCTGAATGACGTCGTGATGGTGATGCTTGTGACCATCATCGTGATGCTGATCCTCGCCATCGTCGAATTGCCGTTCGCGTATTACCAGGGCCATCTCCTCGAGCATCGCTACGGGCTCTCGACGCAAAGCACCCGGCACTGGTTGTCGGACCAGGGCAAGGGCATTCTGGTTGGCCTCGCGCTGGGCCTGGTCGGTACGGCGGTGGTGTATGGGGCGCTGCGGCAATGGCCGGACCACTGGTGGTGGATTTCCGCGGGGGTGTTTGCGGCAGCGACGATCGGACTCGCCCAACTCGCGCCGGTTGCACTGCTGCCAATTTTTTACAAGTTCAAGCCGCTCGATCGCCCGGTGCTCGTCGAACGGTTGATGAAGCTGGCCGCGAGTGCGCGCACCAACGTCAACGGCGTGTTCGAGTGGGTGCTGAGCAGCCACACAAAGAAGGCAAACGCGGCGCTGGCCGGCCTCGGTCGGACGCGGCGCATCCTGTTGTCCGACACGTTGCTCGCCGATTATTCGGAGGATGAAATCGAAGTAATCCTCGCGCACGAACTCGCTCATCACGTGCATCGCGACCTGTGGCGTGGCATCGCCGTGCAAACGGTGGCGTTGTTCGGCGGGTTTTTCGTCGCCAGCCTCGTTCTCGGCGCCGTTGCCGATCGTCTCGAACTGCGCGGCATCTCGGATCCGGCGGGGCTGCCGATCCTGATGGTGGTGGCGGGAGTGTGGTCGTTCGTGCTGCTGCCGGTGGTCAATGCCATTTCCAGGGCCCAGGAGCGCGCTGCCGATCGCTACGCGCTGAAGACGACACGCAACGTTGACGCGTTCGTCACCGCCATGAAACGACTGTCGCAGCAAAATCTGGCAGAGGAGTATCCTTCGCAGCTGGTGCGGTGGCTGTTCTACTCACACCCGCCCATCCGGGAGCGAATTGACGCGGCCAGGGCATTCGGCCGCGAGGGTCACCATGCATAAGGCCTTGAGACTTGGGGCTGGGGTCGCCGGCGTATGCTTGATAGTCAGCATGTCGCTTACGGGCGAGGCCCAATACACGAAGAAGAAGACCAACGTCGCGCACCGCGGCGCCTCGGCGTACGCACCAGAGCACACGCTCGCCGCCTACAAGCTCGCGATTGAGATGGGTTCCGACTACGTCGAGCAGGATCTGGCGGTGACGAGGGACGGCGTGTTGATCTGCCTGCACGACGCCACCCTCGAGCGCACGACGAATGTCGAGGAGCTGTTCCCGGATCGCGTCAGCACCGCAAACATCGAAGGCACAGAGCGGCGGGCCTGGGTCGCCAACGATTTCACGCTAGCGGAGATCAAGACGCTGGATGCCGGGTCGTGGTTCAACTCGAAGTTCGCGGGCGAAAAGGTTCCGACGTTTGACGAAGCCGTCGCCCTGATTCGCGGCAAGGCGGGAGTGTTTCCCGAATTGAAGGTGCCCGAGTTATATGCGGGCCGCAAGGTGGATTTCGAAAAACTGGTGGCCGAAGCGCTCGACCGCAACGGGTTGCGCGGGCCGAAGGCCGACCCGAAGACGCCGGTAATCCTGCAGACGTTCAGTCGTCAGACGGCGCGCAACCTGGCGCAGATGCGAATCGGCGTGCCGGTCGTGCTGCTGATGGAATACGGGCAGCGGCTGGAGTCGCACGAGCAGGTCAGGGCATGGAAAGGCATTGTCCAGGGTTTCGGCCCGGCCAAGCGCATCGTGCAGGAAAACGCCGAGTTCGTGAAGTGGGCGCATGCCGAGGGCATGACGGTAACGCCATATACCTTCCGATCATCGGATGCCATGAAGTCAGGGTTTCCTGACGTCGGCCAGGAGATGTCGCACTTCTTGTACAGGCTGAACGTCGACGCGCTCTTCACCGACAATCCCGACCAGTTCCCGCGACGATAAGTCGTCGTCGTTACCGGCGGGACGGCTACTTCGCTCGGACGGAGAGCGTCCCCTTCATGTCCTTGCAGCCGGGATCGGTGGTCAGGTTGCAGTAGAAGGTGAACGTGCCGGGTTGATCGGCGCGGAACTCGAACGTGATCGCGGTACCGCCCGCGGCACGCTTCACGATCCGGTAAGCATCAATCGCAAAACTGGTTGGACGATCGTCACTGCGCAGCGTGATCTTGACGAGATCATCCTGCGAGACGTCGAGCTTGTTGGGAGTGAAGGTGTGATCGCGGGCGACGATAGTGAACTCGCGGCGATTCTGGGAAGGTTCCTGAGCGGCGGAAAGCCCGTGAGCGACACCGATCAACACGAAGGGCACGAAGACCACGAAGATCACGAAAACAATCTTCTTAAAATACATTTCAAAGAAAGTTGTTCGTGGCCTTCGCGTGCTTCGTGCCCTTCGTGTTTCAACAGTGCTGCTAAGCGCTATTCCCGTCGGGGGCCGCGATCCCGCCGGGGGCCGCGGTCGCGATCGCCGCGCGGCGGGCGATCGCCCCGCTCTCCAGCGGAAGCGCCGGCCGTCTCGCTTTCACCCTCGCCGCCGTTGCCGGCCGGTGGGGCGCCGCCTTCTTCAGGCGTAATCAACGCCTTGCGCGACAGGCGAATCTTGCCGGTCGGGTCGATATTGATCACCTTCACCAGCACCTGCTGGCCTTCCTTCAGCTCGTCGCGCACGTCCTTGACGCGGTAGTGCGCAATTTCCGAGACGTGAAGCAGGCCGTCGGTGCCGGCCATGATCTCGACGAACGCGCCGAAATCGGTGATCCGCTGCACCTTGCCGAGGTAGGTCTTGTTCAATTCGGCGGTCGCGGTCAGCTCCTGGATCATGCCGATCGCCTTGTTGGCCGCGGCCTCGTCCGCCGACGCCACGTTCACCGTGCCGTTGTCCTCGACGTCGATCTTCACGCCCGTGCGCTCGATGATGCTGCGAATCATCTTGCCGCCGGGTCCGATGACGTCGCGGATCTTGTCGACCGGGATCTTGATGGTGATGATGCGCGGCGCGAACGCCGACATGTTGCCGCGCGGCGACGACAACGTCTTGGCCATCTCCTCGAGGATGTGCATGCGGCCGGCGCGCGCCTGCTCGAGCGCCTTGGCCATCACCTCGCGCTTCAGACCGG